>DAISLG010000047.1:0-363 GCA_036820565.1 Gaiellaceae bacterium
GGGGAAGAGGGAGCGCGCCTCCTCCCAGAACGGGCTCGGCTCGCGCGGGCTGCCCTCGTCGGTCGCCGCCTCGCGGACCAGGTAGAGACGGGAGACGGCGCGGGTGCACGCCGTGTAGAAGAGGTAGCGGTCGCGCGAGACGGTGTCGGGGCGCTGGAGCCGCGCGGGCCGGCGCGCGTCGAGCTCGCGGCGGGCGTCGTCGTCGAGGAACGGCGAGGCCTGGCCACGCCGCGGCAGCCGCCCCTCCTCCAGGCCGAGGACGAAGACCACGTCGTGCTGTCGCGTGCGCGCGCGCGAGAGGTCGAGCACGGCTACCCGCCCCGGCTCGCGGCCGGAGCCGAGCGTGAAGGTCGTGCGCTCGAG
>DAISLG010000047.1:373-12533 GCA_036820565.1 Gaiellaceae bacterium
CCCAGCCGGCGAGCTCGTCGAGGACGCGGCTCGCGGCCTCGTGGGCGCGGAGATCCTGGCGCGGGCCCTCGCCGACGGGCGGCGACTCGAGTCCGTACGCGGCGCGGAGCATCGAGCGCAGGAGGCCGCGCGCGCCGTCGACCGGGCTCGTCGCGGCGTGCAGCGCGTCGAGCGCGGGAAGCGGCGTGCCGCGAAGCCGCTCGGTCTCCTCCTCGACCCGGTCTGCGCTCGAGATCGCGCGGCCGCGCAGGCGACCCTCGGCGAAGTCGACGGCATGCCGGGCGACGCCGGAGTACGGCGACCGCAGGAAGCCGAAGAGATCGCCGCGGTCGCCCGCGAGCCAGGCGAACCGGAGCAGCCGCAGGGCCGAGCGGCCGAAGAGCGTCTGCGCGAGCCGCACGCGGCCGTCGACTGCGAACGGGATTCCCGCCGTCCCGAGCACCGTGTCGAGCGGAGCGCGCCAGCCGTCGAGGGTCGGGCAGACGAGCGCGATCTCCTCCGGCGGCGTGCCGGCGCGCACGAGCGACAGCACCTCGTCGGCGACGAGCTCGAGCGCGCCTCGCGTCCCGGCTCCCTCGAGGAAGCGGATCGCGCCCTCGAGCGGCGGCGCGTCTCCGCTCGCGACGTCGGAGAAGAGCCCTCGCTCGAGGTGGGCGAGCGCCGGATGGGCGTACTCGGCGTAGCGCGGCGGCAGCTCCTCGATCCGGTCGTCGGCGAGCGCGGCGAGATCGTTGGCCGTCCGCTCGAGCGAGGCGAACGCGGGCCGACCGGGCTCGTACGGAAGCGAGACGGTCACGTCCGCCCGCCCGGCGAGCGCGTCGAGCAGCGCCCACTGCGCCGCCGTCAGATCCTCGAAGCCGTACGCGTAGACCGGCCGACCGTCCCACGCGTCGAGATCGCGGGCGACGCGCTCGGCCGCATGACGCCGCTCGAGGTCGCGGTCCCAGAGCCCGAGGCGGTCGAGCTCCTCGCGATAGAGCCGGTAGAGCTGCGCGAGGTCGCCCTCGACCTCGTCCGGCTCGAGCAGCCCCGACTCGAGCTCGGCGATCGTCTGGCCGAGCGTCTCGGCGAAGCCGGAGAAGCGCGCCGAGCGCCCCAGGCCGTTCAGGCTCGCGCGCTCGACCGCGCGGCGCACGAGCAGCGCGCGCTGGAGGTCGGTCGCCAGCGGCCGGTGCCCCCCGTTCCCGCGCGCGATCCGCTCGAAGACGTCGTCGAACGTACCGATGCGACCGCCGAAGAGGACGCCGGCACGGCGCAGCAGGTCGCGCTCGACGCGCTCGACGTCCGGCCGGTTCGGCACGATGAGGACCGGCTCGTCCTGCAGGCGCTCCAGGTAGCGCTCGAGCAGCAGCGCCACCTTCCCCGCATTCGCCGGCCCTGCGAGCAGAGTCAGGGGCATCGTCCCATGCTAGTCGGCGGTCCCGACGGCTCCGAGGTCGCCGAGGAGGGAAAATCCGGAAAGTGCGAGTCGCCGCTCTCTCCGACGTCCACGGGAACATCGCCGCCCTCGAGGTCGTGCTCGCCGAGGTCGAGCGCGCGGGCGTGGACGCGATCGTCGTCGGCGGTGACGTCGGCACCGGACCGTTCTCGACCGAGGTGCTCCGGCGCCTGATGGGACTTGCCGACCGCGCGTTCTTCGTGCGTGGCAACGCCGACCGCGAGCTCGTCGATGCGTTCGACGCCGGGATCGCGTTCGACCCGGACGAGGACGATCCGGCGCGTCGCTCCGGCGCGTGGTCGGCGGCGCGAATCACGCGGGCCGAGCGGGACTTCGTCGCCGGCTTTCGAGACAAGGTCACGCTCGACGTGGACGGCCTCGGCCCGACGCTCTTCTGCCACGGGACGCCCGACAGCGACACGCGGATGCTCACGAGCCGGACCCCCGACGCCGATCTCCTCCGGATTCTCGCGGGAGTGCGCGAGCGCGTCGTGGTCTGCGGGCACACGCATGTCCAGTTCGACCGGACGATCGACGGCGTCCGCGTGCTCAACCCCGGCAGCGTCGGCATGCCCTACGAGGGTCGCCGCGGCGCGTTCTGGGCGCTGCTCGGCCCGTCGGTCGAGCTGCGGCGGACGGAATACGACGTCGAGCGGGCGGTTAGCGAGATCCGTGCGAGCGACTACGTTGGCGACGACCACGCGGAGATCCTGCTGGCACCGCCCGACCCGGTCGAGGTCGCGGAGTACTTCGAGACGCTCGCGGCGGAACGAGGCGAGCGGGGCGACTAGAGGGAGCGGGGTCTCCCCCGCCCCCTCTTTCGTCGCTAGGCCGCGGACTTCGGCCGGCGGCCGCGGCGCGCGGTGGCGCGCCCGGGCATCCCGGCCGAGCAGTCGTCGCAGAGATCCGCCTGCCGTGCGCCGCGGCGCGCGTCGGCGAACGTAAGCCGGAGCGTCGCGCCCCGGTTCTCGCCGACTTCCTTGCCGCAGCTGTCGCAGACGAGCACGGTCTTCCTCGCCACTTTGTCCTCCTTGATGTGAGCCGATCCGCGTCGAGCCTAGCGGAACTTGCGCGGGATATTACGCGGCCGCGAGCGCGCTTCGAATTCGCCACGAGCGCAGCAGGCTGAGCAGCGCCGCTTCCTCCGGGTCGAGCTGTATATCCCGCGCGCCCGTGACGCGCAAATGGCGCGGCCGGAAATCCCCGATCGTTCGGCCGTCGAGATACTGCTCGACTACCGCCGGACTGACGTAGGAGGAACGCGCGACCGCCGGCGTATTCCCGAGCTTCTTTCCGACGACGCGCATCACGTTCGCGACCGCCTTCTTCCCCGCTTCTTCGGACTCCGGCGCGCCGCGCTCCGCGAACACGATCGCTGCAGTCAGCGTGCCGCCCCAGGTGCGGAAGTCCTTGGCGGTGAATTCCTCGCCGAGATACTCGCGGATGTAGTCGTTCAGCTTCCGCCCCGTCAGGTTGTAGAGCTCGCCGTCGCGGCGGTAGCGAAAGAGGCGGCGGCCGCCCGGGAGCGCGGCGAGCTCCTTCACCGCCGCCGCCAGCTCCTCGTCGACGAGCGCCGTCCGCACCGGCACCCTGTGCTTCGCGACGAACTCGAACGTGATCCGCGTCCCGCGCGCGCTGACGTGCCGTTTCGCGAGCGTCGTGATCCCGAACGTCCCCGACTCCTTCGCGTAGCGGTCGGAGCCCACGCGAAACCAGCCGAGATTGACCAGCCGGACGGCGACGGCGCAGACGCGCTCGAAGTCCGGCTCGCCCGACTGCATGTGCTCGGCCATCGCGAAACGCAGGTCCGGAAGGCGCTCGGCGAACCGGATCAGCTTGTCGTACTTCGCCTGCTCCTGGCGGGCACGGTGGGCGGGCGAGTAGAGGTACTGGCGCCGCCCGGCCGCATCGACGCCCGTCGCCTGCAGCTTCGCCGCAGGCCGCGGCGAGATCCAGACGTCGCGCCAAGCAGGCGGGATCGCGAGCGCCTGGATCCGCTCGAGCTTCGCCGGATCGGTGATCCGGCTCCCGCGCGCGTCGAGGTAGCGAAAGCGTCCCGCCGACCCCGCGCGCCTCCAGCCTCCCTTGCGCGCCACGGAGCGGGTTTGCCCAAATCGCGCAAGTAGAATCCCGCGACCGTGGAGGCGACCTCGATCGTGGTGCTCGAAGGAGACGAGACCGGCCAGGAGCTGCTGGAAGAGTCGCTGCGCGTCCTCGCCACCGACGTGATCGGAATCGAGCTCGACCTGCCCCGCTTCGACCTGTCGCTCGCGCACCGCCGCGCCACCGGCAATGCGGTCGTGCACGAGGCTGCGCTGGCGATCCGCGTGGCCGGACTCGGGCTCAAAGCCGCGACCGTGACCCCCGAGACGCGCGGCGACATCGGCTCCCCGAACCGGATCCTGCGCGAGGAGATCGGCGGCCAGGTGATCGTCCGCACCGGCCGGCGGCTCCCGGGCGTCATCCCTTTCGGCGGCGTCCACTCCCCGATCTCGATCGTGCGCATGGCCGTCGGCGACGCCTACGGCGCCAAGGAGTGGCGCGAGGGCGACGGCGACGACGAGGTCGCGTTCCGCACCGAGCGGATCGAGCGCCGGATCTGCCGCGCCGTCTCGGAGTTCGCGTTCCGGCAGGCCGAGCGGATGGACGCGAAGGTCTTCGGCGGACCGAAGTACACCGTCAGCCCGACCTACGAGGGAATGCTGAAGGAGGAGATGGACGCCGCCGCCGCGCGCCACCCCGCCGTGCGCTACGAGCCCCAGCTGATCGACGCGACCTTCGCGCTCCTGATCGCCTCGAGCGGCGAGCCGCTGGTGATCCCGGCGCTGAACCGCGACGGGGACATCCTCTCCGATCTCGTGCTGCCGCTGTTCGGCTCGATCGCCGGCTCGGAGTCGCTACTCGTCGCCTTCGACGCCGACTACGTGCCCCGTGCGGTCATGGCCGAGGCGGCCCACGGGACTGCGCCGTCGCTCTACGGCAAGAACGTCGCGAACCCGATGGCGATGATCCTCGCCGCGGCCGCGCTCCTGCACGACGTCCGCGGTGGCGAGCAGGCCTCGCACGCGGTGCGGGAAGCGTGTCTCGCAGCGGTCGCGGACGGCGTGCGGACGGCGGATCTCGGCGGCCACACGGGCACGACCGAGTTCACCGACGACGTGATCAGGCGGACTCGGACGACGCTGGCAGCGGCGCGGTGAGCGCCCACTTGCGCTCGAACAGCACCGACGCCCAGATCGACGCCTCGAACAGCACCATCAGCGGGATCATCTCGAAGACGGTCGTGACCGGATCGACGCCGGGCAGGGCGACGGCCAGCGCCGCCATCGCGACGTAGCCGATCCGGCGGTTCCGGCGCAGCTTCGTCGCGGAGGTCACGCCGAGCCGCACGAGTGCGAGGATGAAGATCGGCAGCTCGAAGACGAGCCCGACCGAGAGGAGCACGATCAGCGCGAACGAGTAGTAGCTCGACGCCCGCACCTGGATGTCGTAGACGCTCGAGTCGTAGTTCGTGAGGAAGTGGACGGCCGCCGGCAGCGCGATCTCGTACCCGAAGGCGACGCCGCCGGCGAAGAGCGCGGTCGCGACCGCGACGAAGCCGACGAGCATCCGCTCCGCGGGCTTCTTGAAGGCGGGCGCGAGGAAGCTCCAGACCTGCCAGAGGATCACCGGCAGCGCGAGCGCGAAGCCGGCGTAGAGGCTCACCTTGAGCGACGTCGTGAACGGCTCGGCCACGCCCAGCGTGATCGGCTGACGGCCGTGGAGCGGCACGTTCAGCCAGTGGATCAGCCGGTGATGGAACGCGTAGCTGACGCCGAAGCCGACCCCGAGCGCCGCGAGCGACACCACGAGCCGGGCACGAAGCTCGCCGAGATGCTCGACGAGCTCCGTGGCCTCACCGTGGTGTAGTCGTCTCGGCAGGCGCATCGTGGATCTCGAAACCCGACAGGTCGAGTGCGTCGTGGTGCTCCTTCTTGTCGCCACTGATCGAGTCCTTGAACTCGCGCATCCCCTTGCCCATCGAGCGGCCCATCTCGGGCAGGCGCTTCGGGCCGAAGACGAGCAGGACGACGAGGCCGAGCAGCAGCAGTTCGGGCATTCCGATGAAACCGGGCATGGGTGAACCTCCTTGGGAGAACGTGAGCGGGGGGAAAAGATGAATCCCCGGGGCGGCTTCGCCGCAGAAGCCGCCCCGGGAAGGGGTGGTGCGAACTAGCCGACGATGAAGCCGGTGCCCTTGACCGCGGCGAGGATCTGCGCCTTGGTCTTGCCCTTCTCGAACGCCTGCGGGGCGCCGGAAGTGCCGTTCAGGTCACGGATCCAGCCGGCGTGACGGGCCTCGATCGGGAGGATCGAGCCTGCAGCCGCGAGGATGGCCGGCGACTTGATGTTGCCGACCTGGCCGAGGTACGCGGCGACGCCGGTGTCCTCGAGGACCTGGGCGGTCTTCTGGAAGGCGGCACCCTTCGTGGCACCCTTGAAGTTGAACTTCGGGCTCTTGACAGCGGCGCTGCCGAGAGCGGCCTTCAGTGCAGCGACGTGAGCGACCTCGTGGGCCTTCACGACCGTGGCGAAGGTCTTCACCTTGCCCTTGAGGCCGCCGCTCTTGACTGCCTCCGTGTAGAACGCCGCCTCGAGGTACTCGAGCGTGAGGGCGAAGTTCAGGATCGCCACGTCGCTCGCCGGGGTGGCGGCACGGGCGAATGCCGGCAGTGCGCCGACGATCGCGCCGCTACCGAGGACCGCACCGGCACCGATGCCGGCCTTGCGAAGGAACGCGGCGCGGGTGGCACCGTCGACCTTCTCCGCGGCTTCCTGAATCGCGCCGTCGGTGTCGAGCTCTTCGAGCTTCCAGATGTTGGACATCCAAGCTCCCTTTCCGTTCGGCGGCCTACTTGGGTTCAGCCGCGATCAGGAGCAATTCGCAGAGGAGCCGAGTTCGGTTCGATTACCGCCAGATACCTGTTATTGCAGGGGTTTTCTTCGTCTCTCCCAGCCGCTTCAGCCCCCAGGCATCCTCGATCGTGCGCAGGAGGCCATAGTGGCTCGTCGGCGCGACGAAGGTCGAGTGCGGCCTGACGGCGGCCCCGAGCGCGAGCGCCGCGACGTGACCGCCGCCGCCCTCGCTCGTGGCGCCCTCGTCGAAGATGACGAAGACGACGCCCTTGCCGAGCAGCGGCGGGACGAACCGGGCGAGCCACGCGTCCCCGGTCGAGACGGAGCAGTCGTGCATGTCGTGGCACAGGTCCGGGACGACGAGCGAGAAGTCCGGCAGCCGCTTCGGGTCGAACAGCGAAAGCGGCACGATCCGCGCGAGCCGCTGCGGCCGGGACGCGACGTCCGTGAAGTAGAGGAACGGGTTGTGCTTCTTCGCGTACCGCGGCGAGGCCGGGTAGCCCTCGGCGTAGGTGCGCCAGGTCCTCCCGGCGGCCTCGAGCGTGTCGGCGAGGTTCCGCGCGGAGATCGCACAGCGCGTGCAGTCGACCGCGATGCCGTGGGTCGAGCCCGAGACGAGCGCAAGGTAATTCGGCAGGCTCGGGTGCGCGACGCCCGTGTAGCGCGAGATCGTCGCGTACCGCCGCGCGAGCGCGTTGAAGGCCGGCGCGGCCGGGTTGCCGAGTACCTGCCCGGACTCCTTGTTCTCGAAGACGATCACGACCACCCGCTCGAACGCGGGTAGGGGCGGCGGCGCGGCTCCGGCGGCCGCGACCACGGCCAGTGCCGCGGCGATCAGGCCTGCAAGACGCGCTTGCGCCAAACGTGCACTCCTCCCAGTACGAGCAGGACGACCACGACCGCCGCGCCCGCGCCGAGCGCCCCGTACCTCGCGATCGCGTCGGCCGCCGCCTTGCCGAAGAAGTAGGCGATCAACGAGACGCCGGTCGCCCAGACGATCCCGCCGGCCGCGTTGAACGCGAAGAAGCGCCACCACGGCATCTTGCCGACGCCGGCGAGCCACGCGGCGGTGATGCGCAGGACGGCGACGAACCGCCCGAAGAACACGGTCTTCGCGCCGTGGCGGTCGAAGAACTTCTCCGAGGCCGGCAGCACCCGTTTCGCGAACCGGTCGAGCAGGCTCCAGCGCTTCAGCAGCCCGCGCCCACCCTTCCGCCCGATCCAGTAGCCGAGGTTGTCGCCGAGGATCGCGGCCGTCGCGGCGACCGCGATCACGCTCGCGATCGGGTAGTGCCCCCGCTCGGAGAGCACCGCCGCCGTGATCAGCGCGGCCTCGCCGGGCAGCGGCACGCCGGTGGACTCCAGCGCGACGAGGGCGAAGAGCAGGATCAGGCCGTGTGAGATGAGCAGCTGCGTCACGCCGGGTCAGTCTAGGCTCAGCCCCATGGCCTGGAACTGGTACGCCTTCGCCGCGCCGCTCGCGCTCAACGCGATCGAGGGGGGCGAGGCGGCGCTCCTCCTGGCCGCGTCTGCCGCGCGGGCGGGCTGGCGGCGCGCGCTGACGGCGGGCGCCGCCGGGCTCGCGACGCTCGCGCTCGCCGGCGTCGTCCTCTACGCGGTCTACGCGGCCCTGCCCGGCTCGCTGCTCGACTACGGCGTCGCCGCAGTGATCTTCGCGCTCGGCGCGCACGAGGTCTACGAGGGGCTCGCGGCGCGCGGAACGCCGCCGCACGAGCGGCCACCGGGCTCGGCCTGGCCGGCGTACCTCGGGGTCGTGACCGAGGGCGGCGAGGCGCTCGTCTACACGTTCGCGGTCGGGTCGTCGTTCGGCTGGCGGCCGGCGGCGGTCGGCGGGACGCTCGGCTTCTTCCTCCCGTGGCTCGCGCTGACCGCGCTGCGACGCGTCGCGGCGCGCGTCCCGGCCTGGAAGCAGGAGCTCGGAATCGGGATCGTGTTGATGGCCGCGGCGACCTCGCTCGCGGTGCTCCGTGCGACCGGGACGCTCTCCTGAGAGAATCGCGCCGATGAGGATCGGAGTGCCGAAGGAGACTGCGACGGGCGAGCGGCGCGTTGCGCTCGTCCCCGAGACGGTCGCGCGGCTCGACGGGATCGACGTGATCGTGGAAGCCGGCGCCGGCGCGGCCGCGTCGTTCACGGACGACGCCTACCGGGACGCCGGCGCGACGATCGGCGATCCGTGGGAGGCCGAGGTCGTCGCGAAGGTGGCGAAGCCGGCCTCCGCCGAGCTCGAGCGGCTCCGCGACGGCGCGGTGCTGATCGGCTTCCTCGAGCCGCTGACCGACCGCGCCGGGATCGACGCGCTCGCGGGGCGCGGCGTCACCGGGTTCGCGCTCGAGTCGGTGCCCCGGATCACGCGGGCCCAGTCGATCGACGCGCTCTCGTCGCAGGCGACGGTCTCCGGCTACAAGGCCGTCCTGATCGCGGCCGAGCGGCTGCCGAAGTTCTTCCCGATGCTGATGACCGCCGCGGGGACGGTCGCGCCCGCGAAGGTGCTCGTCCTCGGCGCCGGCGTCGCCGGGCTGCAGGCGATCGCGACCGCGAGGCGGCTCGGCGCCGTCGTCTCGGCGTTCGACGTCCGGCCGGTCGTGCAGGAGCAGGTCGAGTCGCTCGGCGCGACGTTTCTCGACCTCGGCGTCGTCGGCGAGCAGACGGAGGGGGGCTACGCGAAGGAGCTGACGCCCGAGCAGCAGGCCCGCCAGCAGTCGGCGCTGCAGGATCGGATCCCCGAGTTCGACGTCGTGATCACGACCGCGCTGATTCCGGGCCGGGACGCCCCGCGGCTGATCTCCGGCGAGGCCGTGCGCGGCATGCGGCCCGGCTCGGTGATCGTCGACCTCGCGGCCGAGGCGGGCGGCAACTGCGAGCTGACCGTCCCTGGTGAGGAGGCGGTCCGCGGGGGCGTCACGATCGTCGGGCTGACGAACCTCCCGTCGACGATGCCGTTCCACGCCAGCCAGCTCCTCTCGAAGAACATCGCGGCGCTACTCGCCCTGATCGTCGCCGACGGCGAGGTCAGGCTCGACTGGGACGACGAGGTCGTCGCGGGCACGTGCGTGACGCGCGGGAAGGTGCCCGCGTGACGCACGGCGCCCAGCTGATCGTCGAGCTGACGATCCTGGCGCTCGCGGTGTTCCTCGGCTTCGAGGTGATCTCGAAGGTGCCGACGATGCTGCACACGCCGCTCATGTCCGGAACGAACGCGATCCACGGGATCGTGATCGTCGGAGCCATGATCGTCGCGGGCACGCCGCACCAGGACACGCTCGTCCAGGTCGTCGGCTTCGTCGCGGTCGTGCTGGCGTCGGCGAACGTCGTCGGCGGCTTCGTCGTGACCGACCGGATGCTGGAGATGTTCAAGAAGCGGGAGTCGGGTGCGCGCGAACCTGATTGACCTCGGCTACCTGGTCACGATCGTGACCTTCATCCTCGCACTGCGGTTCCTCTCCTCCCCCACGACCGCGCGCCGCGGGAACCAGATCGGCGCGTTCGGGATGCTCGTCGCGATCGTCGCCACGTACGCCAAGGCCGACGTCGGCCACTACTGGCGGATTGCGATCGCGATGGCGCTCGGCGGCGCGCTCGGGGCCGTCGGCGCCCGGCGCGTGAAGATGACCGCGATTCCGCAGATGGTGGCGCTCTTCAACGGCGTCGGCGGCGGCGCGGCGGCGCTCGTCTCGCTCGCGGAGTTCCACCGGATCGCGCCGGCGGCGACCCGGATCCACGGCGACATCAGCGCGGCGATCCTGCTCTCGGCGCTGATCGGCTCGATCTCGTTCGCCGGCTCGATGGTGGCGTTCGCGAAGCTCCAGGAGCTGATCCAGGGGCGCCCGATCACGTATCGCGGGCAGCAGATCGTGAACGCCGTCGTGTTCGCCGGAATCGTGGCCTGCGGGATCGCGGTCCTCGCGGGCGCGGAGCGCCAGTGGCTGCTGTGGGCGCTCCTCGCCGGCGCATCGCTGTTCGGCGTCCTGTTCGTGCTGCCGATCGGCGGGGCGGACATGCCCGTCGTGATCTCACTGCTGAACGCCTTCACCGGCCTGGCGGCCGCCGCGACGGGCTTCGAGCTCGGCAACAACGTGCTGATCGTGAGCGGTGCGCTCGTCGGCGCGTCGGGCACCCTGCTCACGACGCTGATGGGGCGCGCGATGAACCGGTCGATCGGCAACGTGCTCTTCGGCGCCTTCGGGCAGGTGGTCGCGGGCGGCGACCCTGCCGCGGCGGCCGGGAGCGACGGGGGCACGGTGCGGAGCGCGAGCGCCGACGACGTCTCGATCATGCTCGCCTACGCGAAGCGCGTCGTGATCGTCCCCGGCTACGGGATGGCCGTCGCTCAGGCCCAGCACAACGTCCGTGAGCTCGCCGACGAGCTGGAGAAGCGCGGCGTCGACGTCCGCTACGCGATCCACCCGGTCGCGGGGCGGATGCCGGGGCATATGAACGTGCTGCTCGCGGAGGCGAACGTGCCCTACCCACAGCTGTATGAGATGGACGACATCAACCCCGAGTTCCCGCGCACCGACGTGGCGCTCGTGATCGGCGCGAACGACGTCACCAATCCAGCCGCGCGATCGTCGCCCACGAGCCCGATCTACGGGATGCCGATCCTCGACGTCGACAAGTCGGCCGCGGTCGTCGTGCTGAAGCGGTCGATGAGCCCCGGGTTCGCCGGGATCGACAACGAGCTGTACGTCGACCCGAAGACGGTGATGCTGTTCGGCGACGCGAAGGACTCGGTCATCAAGCTCGTCGGCGGCGTGAGGGCGCTCTGAGCGTCCCGTTCCTGACCGGCCGCCACATCGAGGCGGCGGTCTCGCCCGACCGGGCGGTGTCGGTCGTCCGCGACGCGTTCGTGGCGTACGCGCGCGGTGAGTGGACGATGCCGCCGAAGGTCTACGTCCCGGCGTACCCGGCAGGGGACTTTCGTGCGATGCCCGCGTTGGGCGCGGGTCATGCCCTGCTGAAGTGGGTCACGTCTTTCCCGGGGAACCCGCTCCAGGGGCTACCGACCGTCAGCGGCCTCGTTCTCGTCTCCGACGCGTCGAATGGAACGCTGCGGGCCGTCCTCGATGCCGCCGAGGTGACGGCTCTGCGCACCGGGGCAGCCGCCGTACTCGCGGCCGAGACGCTCGGCCGGGCCGACGCAGGGACGGCGGCGGTGATCGGCGCCGGGGTCAACGGCCGCGCCGCGGCGCGCACGTTCCTCGCCCGCGGGCGCGACGTCCAGCTGTGGGACGTGAACGAGGGCCGCGCGCGTCACGTCGCGCAGGAGCTCGGCGCGGCGCTCGCCGGGAGCCTGGCGAAGGCGCTCGCCGCCGACATCGTCGTCACGGTGACGCCGGGCCACGACGTGCTCCTCGCCGAGGGCTCGCTCGGGGCGGGTCAGCACGTCAGCCTGATGGGCGCGGACGGCCCCGGCAAGGCAGAGATCGCCGTCGAAGAGCTCGTGCGGGTGCGCGTGTTCTGCGACGATTGGGAGCAGGCGAGCCACAACGGCGAGCTCGCCCATGCTGTCGAGGCGGGCGCGCTCGGTCGCGACGCGGTCACCGAGCTCGGGGCGGTGCTCGCGGGGGACGCCGAAGGACGCCGCTCGGCGGAAGAGATCACCGTCTTCGACTCGACTGGGCTCGCGATCCAGGATCTCGCGATCGCGCTGGCGGCGATCGCCCGGGTCGACGAGCTGAGCGACGTCCCCCGCTTCGACGTCTAGATGGTTGATCGGAAATTGGCGCTCCCAGCGGGGATGGCTCAGACCAAGCCGGGCACCGTGACCGGGATCCGCACGTAGCAGCGCTACGGGCGGAGCAC
>DAISLG010000048.1:0-12104 GCA_036820565.1 Gaiellaceae bacterium
TCCCGATCATCCTCGAGACCTACCGCGAGTGCCTCCAGGACGTCTTCGACCTGCCCGCGTTGAAGCGGCTGCTCGCCGGGGTGCGAACGCGCCAGATCGACCTCGTCGACGTCGAGACGGCGTCCGCCTCGCCCTATTCGGCCTCGCTGCTCTTCGACTACATCGCGACGTACATGTACGAGGACGACACGCCTCGCGCCGAGCGGCGGGCGCAGGCGCTGTCCCTCGACCGCGACCTGCTGCGCGAGCTGCTCGGCCAGGAGGAGCTGCGCGAGCTGATCGACGCGGGTGCACTCGCGGAGGTCGAGGTGCAGCTTCGTGGGGATCCCCGGTCGCCGGACCAGCTCCACGACGTGCTCCGCCGCCGCGGCGACCTGCGCCACGGCGAGTTCGACCCCGCGCTCGCCGAGCCGCTCCTCGTCGAGCGCCGCGCGATCCTCGTCCGCTTCGCCGGGGAGGAGCGGCTGATCGCCGCGGAGGACGCGGGCCGCTACCGCGACGCGCTCGGCGCGATGCCGCCCGGCGGGCTCCCCGACGTCTACCTCGAGGGCGGGGAGGGCTCCCTCCTCTCGCTCGTGGTGCGCTTCGCGAAGGGCCGAGGCCCGTTCACCACCGCCGAGGCGAACGAGCGCTTCGGCCGCGACGTCGAGGCGGAGCTGCGCGGCCTCGAGCGGGAAGACAGGCTCGTCCGCGGCGAGCTCCGGCCCGGAGGGAGCGAGCGCGAGTGGTGCGATCCCGAGGTGCTGCGCCGGCTCCGGCGCGCCTCGCTCGCCGCGTTGCGGAAGGAGGTCGAGCCGGTCGAGGCGGCCGCGCTCGGCCGCTTCCTCCCGAGCTGGCAGGGGGTCGACCGGCGGGCGACCCTGCGCGAGGCGCTCGTCCCGCTCCAGGGGCTCGCGCTGCCCGTGTCGCTGTGGGAGGCGGAGGTGCTGCCGCGCCGGGTTCCGGGCTACCAGCCGTCGCAGCTCGACCAGCTCTGCGCGACCGGCGAGGTGGTCTGGGTCGGCGCGGGGCTCGACCGCGTCGCCGTCTACTTCCGCGAGGACGCCCCAGTGCTGGGAGCGCCGCCGGCGGCGGCCGCACCCGAGGGCGAGGTGTACGACGCGCTCCGTGCGGGGCTGGGCCGAAGCGCCGAGTTCTGGCACGACCTGCTGGCCGCGACCGGCCTGGAGGACGAGGCGGCGCTGCCGGCCCTCTGGGATCTCGTCTGGGCCGGAGAGGTGACGAACGACGCGTGGACCCCGCTTCGCGCCGGCCGTCACCCTGTGGGTTCAGGATCACAGGCCCAGCGCCGGCCGCGCCGCTTCTCGCGGAGCCGTGCGACGGCAATCACCGCGACCCAGGGTCGCTGGTCGCTCACCGAACGGCTCTTCGCGGGTGAGCCTGACCGGCGCGCGCTCGCCGAGTTGCTGCTCGAAAGGCACGGCATCGTCACGCGCGACGGCGTTCGGGCCGAGGGGATCCCGGGCGGCTACAGCGCGGTCTACGGCGAGCTGAAGGCGCTCGAGACGCTCGGGCTCTGCCGACGCGGCTACTTCGTCGAAGGGCTCGGCGGCGCCCAGTTCGCGCTCGGCGGCGCGGTCGAGCGGCTGCGTGAGCTGCGCGGGGGACCCCAGGAGCACAGCGCGCAAGAGAGCCTGGTGCTCGCCGCGGCCGACCCGGCCCAGCCGTACGGCGCCGGGCTCCCCTGGCCGCGCCGCGCCGGGGCCCGCGCGGCCCGCGTCGCCGGCGCATACGTCGTTCTGCTCGGCGGCGAGCCCGCCCTCTTCGTCGAGCGCGGCGGCCGCACGCTCATCCCGCTCCGCGACCCCGATCCGGACTGGTTGCGGCCCGCGCTCGCCGCGCTCGTCACGCACGTGAAGATCCGCGGCGTGAAGCGGATCGCAGTCGAGCGCTTCGACGGGGAGCCGATCACCGACAGCGACGTGCTACCTCTCCTCGTCGAGGCCGGCTTCCTGGCGGGGCCGCGCCGGGCCGTGCTGCGGCCTTGACGCCCTTCGCCGCGCTTGCGGCCCTCCTCGCCGCAGTTCCCGCGCACGTGGCGAGTTGCCCGGCACAGCACCTCTCCCCGTCGTACGTCCGCAGCGTCGACCGCGCGCTTCGCTCCGGCCGCGACGTCTGGGGAGACGGCCTCCTGCGCGCCCCGGCCGGGCCGACCTACGACGGCGTGCGCCGACGGCTGAAGCCGCTCCTCTACGCGAAGACGACCGGCGGCCGGCGCCTCACCGCGTCCGGTGTCTACTACCTGCCTTTCGCCCAGCCCCTCGGGATCCAGGGCGCCGGGACGGCGATGCTGCACGTCGCCGACGGAAGCCAGATCCTCGCCGAGCGGGCCGGCGGCCGGTCGCTCACCGTCCGCGTCCACGGAGAGCGCTACGGCTTCTGCCCGGCACGGCTCGCGCCCGCACGGCTCGCCGGCGGTTGGCTCCCGATCCTCGAGACCGCCTACGCGGGCTACCGCCAGGAGTCGTTCGCCGCGCGCCGGCCGGACGGGTCGCTCGCGAGCTTCGTCCGGGTGACCGGCCCCGGTCGGGTCGGGCTCAACGCGACGACGCTCGCACTCCCGGCCCACGCGACCTGGGGCGGCGGCCGCGTCGTCCCCGTCGACGCGGCGCGGTACGACGAGGCTCGACGCTCCGTCTCCGCGTACTGGGAGAAGCGCCTCGCCGAGGGCACGACCTTCGTCGTCCCCGAGCGCCGCGTACTCGACGCCGAGCGGGCGCTGCTCGTCCAGAACCTGGAGCTGACCTGGCGGTACAGCATCGGCAACCCGTACGAGGAGTTCTCCTTCCCCGAGAGCCTCGACGTCGCCCAGGTGCTGGCGGAGTACGGCCACGACCGCGTCTCCGCGGCGATCGTGCGCACCTCTCTCGGCCGACGGCCGACGCCGTACCCGAACTGGAAGATGGGGGAGAAGCTGGTCAGCGCGGCGCTCCTCTACCGCCTGTCGGGGAACCCGGCGTACGTCGAGCAGGTCACGCCGGCGCTTCGCGGCTACGTCGCGGCGCTCGGCCGGAAGCTCGGCCCGCGCGGGATCCTCGGGCGCGAGCGCTACTCCTCGGACATCCCGGATCTCGTCTACGGGCTGCACTCACAGGCGGTCGCGTGGCAGGGGCTTCGGTCGATGGCGGCCGTCTGGGCCCGGACGGGCCACGCGGGGCTCGCGCGCACGTCGGGCCGCCTCGCGGCGAGGCTCGAGACCGGCCTGCGCCGTGCCGTCCGCGAGTCGCAGAGACGGCTTCCCGACGGCTCGCTGTTCCTGCCGGTGCGCCTGCTCGAGCGCGAGGAGCCGTACGGCGCGCTCACCTCGTCGCGGGCCGGGAGCTACTGGAACCTCGTCGCGCCCTACGCGCTCGCCTCGGGGCTCTTCCCGCCGCGCGGCCCGCAGGCGACCGGAGCGCTCCGCTACCTGCTCGGGCACGGCTCGCGGTTCCTCGGGCTCGTGCGGGCCGGGGCCTTCTCGCTCTACGGGAGCCCGGTCTTCCCGGCGTCCGGCTCGGACCAGGTCTACGGTCTGAACGCGGCGCGGTTCCTCGCCGACAACGACCAGGCCGACCAGCTCGTCCTCAGCCTCTACGGCCAGCTCGCGGCCGGGATGACGCCGGGGACGTTCGTCGCCGGCGAGGGAGCGACGATCGCCCCGCTCCGCGGCGAGGCCTACCGCTCGATGTACCTGCCGCCGAACGCCGCCTCGAACGCCGCGTTCCTCGAGACGCTGCGGCTGACGCTCGTCCACGAGACGCCCACGGGCCTCGAGCTCGCGTACGCGACGCCGAGGGCCTGGCTCGGCCCCGGGAAGCGGATCGAGGTGCGCGGCGCGCCGACGAGCTTCGGCCCGCTCTCGTACACGCTCGACGCCTCGGCCAGCTCGGTCCACGCCTCGATCGAGGTGCCCGCTCGCGTGCTGCTGCGGACGCTGAGCCTGCGGCTGCGGCTGCCGGCGGGGCGGAGGATCGCGACGGTCACCCTCGACGGGAAGCCGTATTCACGCTTCAATGCTGCGACGCAGACGATCTCTCTGCCCCCCCGAACAGGAAGCCTCGACCTTGTCGTCAGCCACTCGCAGAAGTAGCTGGGCCCTCGCTGCGCTCGTCGCGTACTTCGCGTTCGCCTGCGCGGGCGGGGCCGTCACGAAGCCGGAGATCCGTATCGTCAAGATCCACTACCGCGCGCACAGCGGCACCGAGCGGAACGCGTACGTCGTGCTGCCGGCGTGGTACGGGCCGAGGAACGCGCCGCCGATCCCGCTGATCATCTCGCCCCACGGCCGCGGCCTGAGCGGGCGTGCGAACGCGCGCATCTGGGGGAACCTCCCTGCCGTGGGCCCGTTCGCGGTCGTCAACCCCGACGGGCAGGGGAGGCTGCTGCCGAGCTACTCGTGGGGCTCCGCCGGGCAGATCGAGGACCTCTCGCGCATGCCCGAGATCCTCCGGCGGACCGTGCCGTGGCTCCACGTCGAGCGGTCGAAGGTCTACGCCTTCGGGGGGAGCATGGGCGGCCAGGAGACGTTGCTCCTCGTCGCGCGCCATCCGCGGCTCTTTGCGGGCGCCGCCGTGTTCGACTCGGTCGCCGACCTCGCCCGCCAGTATCGCGAGTTCCCGCACCTCGTCTGCGACAGCGAGTGCCGGAAGATCTGGGACGGCCCGCTGGGGAAGAGCCTCCAGCAACTCGCACGCCGCGAGATCGGCGGCTCGCCGGGCTCGGCCCCGGGCGCCTACGCGCGGCGCAGTCCCGTCACGTACGCGCGCCGGCTCGCCTACTCGTGCGTGCCGCTCCAGTTCTGGTGGAGCGACGCCGACAGGATCGTGATCGGCCAGCAGGAGCAGTCGGGCCGCCTCTTCCGCACGATCCGCGAGCTGAACCCGGATGCGCCCGTCCAGGCCTTCGTCGGCTTCTGGATCCACACCGCCGAGATGAACGCACGCACGCGGCTCCCGCTCGCGCTCGCCACCTTCGGCCTGCTGCCGCCCGACTACGAGCAGCGGACGCCCGCGCTCCACGTCGACCCGCCGCCCGTCTCGGACGGCTGCGACCCCGTGCCCTAGATCAACCATCTAGGGGATTGGCTGGTCCGCGAGCCGGCCGACCAGCGCGCCGAAGCAGGCGTGGCGCACGGTCGCCTGCGCGAAGGCGCGCCCGTTCGTGAGGAGCGGCGGGATCCCCGGTTCTCCGCGGGCGGGGTGGTAGCGGTCGACGAGGCCCGAGAGCGGGTAGAGGCCGACGTGCTCGGCGAGCGCGAGCCCGAGCGCGAGTCGGCGCGGCGGGAGAGCGGTGCGGCGGGAGAGCACGGCGTAGAGCACGCCGAAGGCGGCGCCGTTCGCCGCGTGCAGCGCAAAGCCGGCCGACCGCCAGTGCCGTCGCGTCACGGCCTTCCCGAGGACTGCGACGTCGGAGTAGTCGCAGCGAAAGACCCGCTGGTCGATCGGCTCGGCGAGGCCCCACGCCACCGCGGCGACGGCCCCCGCGAGCGGCGCCTTCACCGGGCCAGCTTGCGGAGCCGCGCGACCGTGGCGGAGAGGTCGCCGTTCAGGTGGCGTGCGCCGATCCGCTTCGCGAGCTGCGGCGAGGTGCCCGCCCCGCCGATCACGAGCTCGGTCCCGTTCGGCGTCTCGAGCTGCTCGATCGCCTGTGCGAAGGTCTCGGCGCTCTCGGGCATCGTCACGCTGATGCACAGGAGCCGCGCGGCGATCGTGTGCGCCAGCCTGAAGGCGTCGGGGAGCGGGGTGTCCGCGCCGAGGTATGCGACCTGCCAGCCGTCGCCGCGCATCAGCGCCGCGAGCATCAGCAGGCCGAGGTCGTGGCGCTCCGAGGGCGCGCACGCGAGCACGGCGACGCCGCGCACGTCTCCCCGCGCGTAGACGAGCTGGCTCTCGAGGTGGCCGCGGACGATCTCGCTCGCGAGGTGCTCCTGCGCGACCGACAGCTCGCCCGACTCCCAGCCGGCGCCGAGCCAGCGGAGGAACGGGACGATCACCTCGTACAGCGCCTCCTCGAGCGGGTACAGCGCAAGCGTCTGGTCGATGGCCGCCGCGAGCGCCGTCGAGTCGCTCGCGAGGAGCGCCGCCTCGAGCGCCGCTCGCAGCTCCCCGTGAGAGGTCGGTGCGGACCCCACGCCCGCGCCGAGGAGCGCCGCCGCCTCGCCGATGCGATAGCCCTCCGCCAGCCGCGCCTTCAGCCATTCGACACGCGCGACGTCGAGCTCCGTGTAGCGCCGCTGGCCGCCCGCGGTTCGGCTGGGCATGAGCACCTCGTAGCGCTGCTCCCACTTGCGGATCGTGTCCGGCGCAACTTCGGTGCGTCTGGCCAGAGCCGCGATGTTCATGCCGCCAGCCACGCGGTCATGCTAGACAACAACTCGACACTGTGCGGCGGCGAGCTAGGCTCCCGCCGTGCCCGAGGGCGACACCCTCCATCGTGCGGCGCGCCGGCTCCAGGTGCTCGTGGGCGAGCGCCTCGACGTCCGGTCGCCGCACCCGCGCGCGCAGGCGGAGCGGATCCCGGAGCGGGTCGACGGGCGCGTGCTCGAGCGGGTCGAGGCGGTCGGGAAGAACCTGCTGCTCCACTTCGAGGGCGGTCTCGTCCTCCGCAGCCATCTCCGCATGACCGGCCGCTGGAGCGTCGTCCCCCGCGGATCGGCGCGGAGTGGGCGCCCGTGGCTCGTGCTGCGCGGCTCCCGGTACGAGGGCGTCCTCTGGGGCGGGCCCGTCCTCGAGCTGCACGGCCGCGGAGTCGCCCGCCTCGGGCCGGACATCCTCGGCAGCCCGCCCGCGATCGACGCGATGGTCGCGAACCTCCGCGGGGCCGACGGCGGCCGCCGGCTCGGCGAGGCGCTGCTCGACCAGCGCCTCGTCGCCGGGATCGGGAACATGTGGATGGCCGAGGCGCTGTGGGGCGCGCAGATCTCCCCGTGGCGCTGCCTCGGCTCGGTCACCGACGACGAGCTCCGCGCCGGGCTCGAGCAGGCGGCCGTGCTGATGCGCGCGTCCGTCGAGACCGGCCGCCAGGCGAAGCAGGTCTACCGTCGTGCGGGCAGGCCCTGCCCGCGCTGCCGCACGCCGATCCGCTCCCGCGGCCAGGGCGACGCGAACCGGACCGCGTACTGGTGCCCCTCCTGCCAGAGAGGAGAGGACCCGCCGGCCGCGTAGTTGAAGTCGTGGCTGTTCGCGCTCCGCACCTCTACCAGTCGCTCCGCTGCTTCTGCCTGGGCGCGTTCTCCGCGCTCGCCGACGTGGACGTGCCGTTCGCGTTCGAAGCGCACGCGTCGATCAACGGCCCGTCGCTGTACGAGTACCGCCCGCTCGCGCGCGGTCTCGTCGAGAAGCACGCGCGGGAGCTCCGCGCGCTGCCCGACGCGGCGATCGCGATCGGCGATCTCGGGCGCGAGCCCTCCGCCGCGATCTTCGCGCGCGCGCACGCCGGCGCGGACCCGTCGGCGGAGCAGGCGCTCTACGTCTCGGTGCTGCTGCCGCTCGTCTCCGCGATGGCCGAGGCCTGCGGCGGCTTCGACTGGCACGACGACGCCTTCGACCGTGCCTACGCCGAGCTCGAGCTTTCGCTGTTCGGGAGCAAGCGTGCCTACGCGGCCGTCGCGCCGCTCGTCGGCGTCTCCGTCGGGTCGCAGGTCGACCTGGGGGAGGGGCTGCGCGTGCGCGTGGCCGCGGCCGGCGAGCTCGCCGCGCACTGGCCGGAGGCGCAGGGCCTCTTGCCGAAGGACTTCGGCCGCGAGGTCGACCGGCTCTGCGTGATCGAGCTGGAGCGCGAGCTCGAGGAGGGTGCGAGCGAGCCGCCCGACGCGCCCGGCGAGCTGGCCGACGCCGTCTCCGCTCTCCGCCTCGCGACGGCCGGGCCGATCGCCGCGGGCCCGGTCCTGTTCGAGCGGCTGGACTGGCGCCCGTTCGGGATCCGCCCGGTCCTGCCGATCTCGGCCACGCAGCCGTCCGGCGAGTCGACCCGGCTCGACTCCTTCCGCGGCCGTCTCGCGCAGGACCTGCGCGGCTGGGTCGGGCAGGCAGACGCCGACCAGGAGCTCGCGGAGGCGCTCGACCGCTGGGAGCTCTCGCTCTTCGCGCAGGAGCCGTTCCGCTCGGAGCAGCTGCGCGGCTCGCTCGCGGCTCTGCTCGGCGCCGGCGACGGCTTCTGGGCCGCGGCGCTGCGCACCTCCGTCCTCCTGGGCGAGACGCCCCACGACCGGGAGGCGCTCTTCGCGACGCTGCGCGACGGCGATGCGGGCGACGCGGTCAGGCGCGCGCTCGTCGAGACGCTCGCGCACGGCGACCGCACGGAGCTCGCGGCCGCGCTCGACGCGACACTGCTCGGCCTGCGCCCGCGGCCGCAGAGCGTCTTCGCCGCTCGCGCCGCTTAGGTTTAGCTGGACAAAATTCGGACAGAACGCGGGAGTGATCTTGCTCACCGGGGCGACGGGCTACGTCGGGGGACACCTCGTGCCGGCCCTCGAGCAGCGCAGCGAGGGGCTGCGCTGCCTGACCAGGCGGCCGGGGAGCCTCGAGGGCAAGGTCGCGGCGAGGACGGAGGTCGCGCGCGGCGACGTCGCCGACCGCGAGTCGCTCGCGGCCGCGCTCGACGGCGTCCGCGCGGCCTTCTACCTCGTCCACTCACTCGACTCGGAGGGTGGCTTCTCCGATCGCGAGCTGCACGCCGCCGAGACCTTCGCGCCGGCCGCCCGCGAGGCGGGCGTCGAGCGGATCGTCTACCTCGGCGGCCTCGCGAGCGACGGAGACGACCTCTCCGACCACCTCGCGAGCCGGCAGGCCGTCGGTCGCGTCCTGCGCGAGTCGGGTGTCCCGACGATCGAGTTCCGTGCGTCGATCGTAATCGGGGAGGGGAGCGCCTCCTACGAGCTGCTGAAGACCGTCGTCGAGCATCTCCCCGTGGCCCTGCTCCCCGGCTGGACCAGCTCGCTGACCCAGCCGATCGCGATCGCCGACGTCGTCTCGTACCTCGTCGCCGCGCTCGACGTCGAGCCGGCCGAGAGCGCCGTCGTCGAGATCGGCGGCCCCGAGCGGCTGCGCTACGTCGACCTGATGAGTCGCTTCGCGGAGCAGCAGGGGCTGACGCGCCTCTACCTCGCCTCACCCGTCCAGGATCCGCCGGGCGCGCAGACGGCGCTCGGCCTGCTCCAGTCGGTCGTGCCCGAGCGGGCGCGCGTCTGGCTGCGGCTCGTGGACAGCATGCGCAACGACTCGGTCGTGACCGACGACTCGGCCGCCGGGTTCGGGATCGAGCCCCTCGGCGTGGACGCCGCGCTCGACGCCGCAGCCTAAGTTCCGTCGAGCAGCCGCGCGAAGTAGCGGCGGCTGACGATCACGTGGATGCGGCTCTGCACCTGGCCGTAGAGCGCGCCCGTCCAGTGCGGCCGCCCCTCGCGGGCGGCGAGCGCGGGGAAGAAGTCACGCACCGTCGTCGAGAGCTCGACCGGGTCGCCGGCGCGCTGGACGAAGTCGATCTCACCCTCGGCGCGCCGCGCCAGCGCGCCCCCGGCGATCGGGTAGCGGCAGCGGACGAGCTCGTTCGAGACCTCGAGTTGCGGCTCGCCGAAGCGGAGCAGCACCGGCCGGCGGCCGAAAACCCGGAGCTCGTGGCGGCCCGTGCGCGCGCGCATCCGCACGAGTCCGAGCGTGACGCGCTCGACCTCGCGCCAGTATGTCTCGCCGAGGCGGCGGGCCCCCTCCGCGTCGAACTCGACGACGGGCCGGTCGATCGTGATCCGCTGCTGCGACTCGACGGCGCCCTCGTCCGTCTGGCGCTGCCAGGAGTCCCAGCCCTCGATCCGGCGGCGCCTCATCCGTGTCCCAGCGTAGGGAAACGTTGCGAAGTCGGCACACATGCGCCGGCCGGGTCACGCTACCGTCGGGGGATGGACGAAGCACGCAGGGTGCTCGAGCGACTCGACCGGATCGAGGAGCTCGACCGGGCCGGGACGCCGCCGCCGGTGCTCCTCGCCGAGCTGCGCGCGCTGCTCGGCGAGGCCGAGGCGTGGGTGCGCGTCGACGGCGACGAGCGTGCCGCGGCGGCGGTCGCGGGGCTCCAGCGGCTCGACGCCGCCGACGCCGCCTGAACGAGGGTCCCGGCCCCGTGCAGGAACGGGGTACGATGGAGCGAAAGGTGGAGTCCATGGGGCTCACTCGCCTGCTTCCACGCCCGAATACACGGGCCAAGACGCCGAAAGGACCGATACTGGCCAGGGTCATCGCATTCGCCAACCAGAAGGGCGGAGTGGCGAAGACGACGACCACGCTGAACCTCGCGGTCGCCTTCAAGGAGAAGGGTTTCAACGTCCTGATCGTCGACCTGGACCCGCAGGGGAACCTGACGATGAGCCAGGGGCTCGACCCGGACACGATCGAGCGGTCGATGTTCGACGTGCTCGTCCACAAGATCCCGATCGAGGACGTGATCGAGGAGCGCGAGGTCGACCTCGCCGTCTCGTCGATCGACCTCGCCGGCGCCGAGCTGTCGCTCTCGAGCCAGATCGGCCGCGAGCGGGCGCTCGAGAAGGCGCTCGCGCCCGTGCGCGAGCGTTACGACTGGATCCTGATCGACACGCCGCCCTCGCTCGGCCTGCTGACGATCAACGCGTTCGTCGCGGCCACCGGCGTGATCGTCCCCGTCCAGTGCGAGTACCTCTCGCTGCGCGGCCTCGTCCAGCTCGAGAACACGCTGACGATGATCCGCGAGAACCTGAATCCCGCCGTCAAGATCGAGGGGATCCTGCCGACGATGTTCGACAAGCGGACGCTGCACGCGCGCGAGGCCGTCGACATCCTGCGCGAGAACTTCGGCGGCCTCGTCTACAACACGAAGATCGTCAAGACGATCCGCTACGCCGAGGCGCCCGTGAAGGGTACCTCCGTGCTCGCCTACGAGCCCGAGGGCGAGGCGGCCGAGCTGTACCGCGACCTCGCGAAGGAGGTGCTCAGTGGCGAGAAATCGCGCCAGCATGCGTGAGGGCCCGCTCGCGGAGCTCTTCAAGGCGACCGAGGCCGCGCAGCGCCACGGAACCGGGGCCGAGCCGCCGGAGGAGACCGTCGAGCACGCGCCGCCCGCGCCCGCGCCAGAGCCCGAGGCCGCCGCCCCGGCGCCGCCGCCCGTTTCCGCGCCTGCGGCGCCCATCCACGAGCCTCCCGCCGAGCCACCGATCACGCGCTGGGTCGACCCGCTGCCCGAGCAGGCGCCTCGCCTCCATCGCGCGCCGCGCGGTGAGACCGCGTCCTATCTCGCGGTCATCCGCGTCGTCGGCGTCGGCGGGGCCGGCCTGAACGCCGTCGACCGCATGATCGACGCCGGGATCTCCCAGGTCGAGTTCATCGCGGTCAACACCGATATGCAGCAGCTCCAGATGAGCGATGCCCCGATCAAGGTGCACATCGGCGCTGAGCTGACCGAGGGGCTCGGCTCGGGCGCCGACCCCGAGATCGGCAAGAACGCGGCCGAGGAGAGCTACGACCAGATCAAGCGCGCCCTGCGCGGAGCCGACATGGTCTTCGTCACCGCGGGCGAGGGCGGCGGAACCGGCTCGGGCGCGGCCCCTGTCGTCGCGCGGATCTCGCGCGAGCTCGGCGCGCTCACGGTCGGCATCGTCACGCTCCCGTTCAAGTTCGAGGGCACGCGCCGCCTCAAGCAGGCCGAGGACGGCGTCGCCGCGCTGCGCGAGGCCTGCGACACGGTGATCGTGATCCCGAACGACCGGCTGCTCGAGGTGCTGGACAAGTCGACCTCGATGCTCGACGCCTTCCGCATCGCCGACGACGTGCTCCGCCAAGGTGTCCAGGGCATCTGCGACCTGATCACGCTGCCGGGCCTGATCAACCTCGACTTCGCCGACGTCCGCACCGTGATGAAGGACGCCGGCTCCGCGCTGATGGGCATCGGCTTCTCGTCGAACGGCGAGAACCGGGCCCGCGAGGCCGCCGAGCGCGCGCTGCGCTCGCCGCTGATCGACACCGAGCTCGTCGGCGCGCGCGGGATCCTGCTCTCGATCGCCGGCGGCGACGACCTCTCGCTGTTCGAGGTGAACGAGGCGGCCGAGGTCGTCCGCCAGGCGGCGACGGACGAGACGAACATCATCTTCGGCGCGACGATCGACGAGC
>DAISLG010000049.1:0-12101 GCA_036820565.1 Gaiellaceae bacterium
CAGACCCCGGACATGTCCCCTGAGGAGCGGCAGATCGGCGGCCCAGCCGTCGATCGTGGCGCCGTGGCCGCGCTCGCGGGCGAGGCGCTCGGCGTCGCGGAAGAGCGCCTGCTGCTCCTCGATCGCACCGGTCGCGACGATCCGCTCCAGGCGGGGGAGCAGCGCGTCAGCGCGCCACTCCGCGCCGCCGAGCGGATGCACGCGCAGCTCCCACGGCAGGTATTTGTTGAACGGCCGGACGCGACCGTGCAGCGCGAAGAGCGCCTCGAGGAAGAGCGGGGCCGACTCCGCGGCGTCGAGCCGGCCCGCGAGCTCGCGGCCGTCGCGGAGGTTCTTCGCCGCCCGGTAGTAGGCGTTGACGTAGCCGTCCAGCGCCGGCGCCGCGTCCGCCGCGGCAGAGCCGATCTCGTCGACCAGCCGCTGGAGCTCGCCGCCCGTCTTGTCGACGAGGACACGGACGTGTGTGAACGAGTAGCGGTCCCACGCCGGCCAGTTGCGCAACTCGGTGATCGAGCAGGGCACAAGGTCGACCGGGTCGCCGTGGCGGAGCGGGTACCGCTCCTCGTACTCGGCGAGCGCCTCCTCGCGGATCACGAGCCGCACGTCGAAGTCCGAGCGCTTGGTCACGAGGGCGTCCTTGCCGCGAGACCCGCCGAGGAAGAGGCCGACCACGTTCGGGTCGCGCTCCGCCTCGGCGAGCAGGTCTTGGAATCTCTGGTCGGGAGTCACCGGAATGAGCGAGGGCCGCTTTCGCGGCCCTCGCAAAATCCTCGGAGAAGAGCTCTGCCGCGAGCTACATCCCGCGCTCGGCACCGCCGCTGCGGACAGCCTGCTTCAGCTGACTGCCGGCCGAGAACTTCGGCACGGTCGCCGCCGGGATCGTCACCTTCTGAGTCGGGTTGCGCGGGTTGACGCCCTGCCGCTCCTTGCGGTGCTGGGCGGTGAACTTGCCGAAGCCGGTGAACGCGACCTCGTTGCCCGCCTTGAGCGATTCGGTGATCGAGTCCAGCACTGCGTCGACCGCCTTGGCCGCGTCGCGCCTCGCCAGACCGCTCTTCGTTGCAACCTGATCCACGAATTCTTGTTTCGTCACGAGCCTCTCCTCCTGGGGGTTGATGATCGAGCCTCGGGAAGAGAGCCTAACAGGCAGCCCGATTCCGCTCAACCATGCGGTTTGCGGCACTTTTCTACGTTTGGGCGAAATCTCCTGCCCGAAAAAGGGGCCAAAGACGCACCGCGTGGCGCGCCAGACCGTCCACTCCGCCCTCCTCGCGGTCGAGCACGCAGACCGCCGTGTCGCACACGAGACCGGCCTCTCGGAGCGCCTTGACGGCCTCGATCGCCGCCCCGCCGGAGGTGACGACGTCCTCGACGAGGCAGACGCGCTCGCCCGCCTCCCACACGCCTTCGAGCCGGTTCGCCGTGCCGTACTCCTTCGCCGCGCCGCGGACGATCACGAACGGCAGACCCGACGAGAGCGAGGCTGCCGCCGCGAGCGGGACGGCTCCGAGCTCCGGCGCCGCGATGCGAGCCGCTCCCGGGTCGTGCTCTGCGATCGCGGCGGCGAGCCGGTCGCCGATCGGGCCGAGCAGCTCCGGCTGGGTCTCGAAGCGGTACTTGTCGAGGTAGTAGCGCGAGCGCTTGCCGGAGCGGAGCGTGAAATCGCCCTCGAGATAGGCGATCTCCCGGATCCGCGCGAGGAGGTCGTCGCTCAAGCCCGCGCGGCGCCGAGGATCTCGCGCGCGACCGGCAGCAGACGGTCGGCGTCGGGGTACCCCTCCGTCAACGAAACCATCGAGCCGTCCTCGAAGTAGAGGTCGACGCGCTCGCGCCGGCGGCCGGCACGGCGGCGATAGAGGACGGAGCCGGCCAGCGAGCCGGCCGCCAGGAGGATCCCGGTGACGAGCTTACGGGGCCGCATCGGCCTTCTTCTTCGCCGGCGCGCGCTTCTTCGGCGCAGGCGTCGCGACGGCGGCCGCCGCGCTTCGCAGGCAGCTCTTGAGGTCGTAGAAGACGAGGCCGACGGTCGGCTCCGGGCTCGTCGTCGCAGCGATCACGTGGTCGCCGTCGCGGACGACGAAGACGCTTCCCTCGAGCGTGGCCGCCTCGATCTGCGTGAGCGTCTCGCCTTCCGAGCGCACCTCCTCGGCGGCGGCGAGCAGCTTCTTCGCGCCCTCGGCCAGCCGGCTCGACCGCAGCTCGTCATCGACCGTCGAGCCCGTGATCCTCCCCTGCCCGTCGAGGAGCACGGCGATCTCGATCTGCGAGGAGATCTCGGTCAGGTCGGCGAGAGCTTGGGCGGCGTCCACGGTCCCGAAGCATACTCAGGCCCGTGCGCCAGGTCCTGTCGAAGTTCTTCGCCGACCGCGGCACCCATCTCGCGGCGATGATCGCCTACTTCGCACTGCTCTCGTTCGTGCCGCTGCTCTTCCTCGCGCTCGCGCTGCTAGGCGTCGCGGGACAGGCCGACCAGTCGAGCTTCTTCGTGCGGGAGCTGGCGAAGGTGTTCCCGGGCACCTCGGTCGACCTGATCCTCAAGCGCGTCCAGCAGATCCAGGACAATGCGACCGCGCTCGGAATCGTCGGCGGCGCGACGCTGCTCTGGTCGTCGCTGTCGCTGTTCAGCGTGCTCGAGTCGGCGTGCAACATCGTCTACGGGCGCCCGAACCGCTCGTTCCTCCGCGGGAAGGCGCTCGCGAGCCTGCTGATGATCGGCTCGCTCGTGTCGCTCTTCGTCAGCCTCGTGATCGGCTCGATCGGCGCCGAGGTGCTGCGCCGGTTCGCCGCCGGCTTGATCGGCAACGTCTACGTCGGCACCGTCGTCTCCGCGCTCGTCTCGCTCGTCGGCGTCTTCGCGTTCCTCGTCTCCGTCTACTTCCTGCTGACGAACGTGCGGCTGCGCCTCCGCGAGGTGCTCCCGGGCGCGATCACGGCGGCGATCCTGCTCGAGGTGACCTTCCAGGCGCTCCCGATCTTCATCCGGCTGACGAGCAAGGTGCCGGTGCTCCAGGCGCTCGGCGGGCCGATCTACCTGCTCGTGTGGCTCTACGTGATGGCGAACGTGATCGTGCTCGGCGCCGAGGTGAACTGGATCCGCGGCGGCCGCGCGCGCCCGTCAGACGAGCCGATCGGCTTCGCCTAGTAGCGACCGGGCGGCGAGCGCCCGGTGCGAGTTCGCCTCCTTCCAGCCGTCGCCGAGCTCGGCGACCGTGCGGCTCTCGCCCACCGGGACGAAGACCGGGTCGAAGCCGAAGCCCTCGGCGCCGGCGGGCCTGTCGGCGATCGTGCCCTCGAGCACGCCGAGGCCGCGCAGCTCCACCCCGTCCGGCGAGAGCGCGACGAGCTCGCAGACGTAGCGCGCGCGGCGGTCGCCCGCGCCCTCGAGCGCGGCGAGCAGCTTCTCGACGTGGCGGCCCTCGGCCCAGCGGGCCGTCCTGACCCCGGGCTCACCGCCCAGCGCCGCGACCTCGATGCCCGAGTCGTCCGCGAGCACCCAGGCGTCGCGCGGCCCGGCGTCCCGGCCGAAAAGCGCCTTCGCGCGCGCGTTCTCGTAGAACGTCACCCCCGTCTCCTCCGGGAACTCGACATCGCTCAGCAGCTCGATCCGCCACCCGGGCAAGATCGCGCGCACCTCCGCGAGCTTGTGCGGGTTCGCGGACGCGAGCCACGCGACTAGCGCCGCCACTTGACGCCCTTGACGAAGTCGAGGTCGGAGAGCGTCGCGACGAGCTCCTCGTCCACCCGGTCGAGCTCGAGCACGATCACGCGCCGGTCGAGCTCCTCCGTCAGCTCGAAGTGGTCGACGCGCGCGCCGGCCTCGTCGATCGCGTGGAGCAGCGGCGTCGTGCCCTGCGTCGGCTCCAGCTCGACGACGAGCCGCCTCTCCTCCGGGCGGACATGCTCGACCAGCCGGTAAGCGATCATCCGCAGCGGCCAGAGCGTGAAGAGGATCATCACCGTCGCGATCGTCGCGGCCGTGTAGTAGCCGGCGCCGCAGGCGAGCCCGACCGCGGCGACGCCCCAGAGCGTGGCGGCAGTCGTCAGGCCGCGCACGGACAGACCGTCGCGGATGATCGCGCCGGCGCCGAGGAAGCCGATCCCGGTCACGATCTGGGCGGCGATGCGCGTCGGGTCGGTGCGGACCTCCGCCCCGCCGTTCGTCAGGAAGTCGTGGAAGCCGTACGCGGAGACGAGCGTGAAGAGCGCGGAGCCGAGCGAGACGAGCAGGTGCGTGCGCAGGCCGGCCTCGCGGTCGCGGAGCTCGCGCTCCACGCCGATCGCGCCGCCGAGGACCGCCGCGGCGCCCAGCCGGACGACGATCTCCCACGAGGAGAGCGTGGGGAGCTCAAGGATGAGGCGCATCGATCGCGTCCTGCTGGGCGGCGGCGATCTCCTCGATCCCCACCTGGGCGAGGTCGATCAACCCGTCGAGCCGCTCGCGCGTGAAGGGATCCTTCTCGGCCGTCGCCTGGACCTCGATCAGACGGCCGTCGCCCGTCATCACGACGTTGAGGTCGACGTCGGCGTTCGAATCCTCGGAGTAGTCGAGGTCGAGCAGCGACTCGCCGGCGACGACGCCGACCGAGACCGCGGCGACCGAGTCGCGCAGCGCCTTCGAGAGGCCGAAGCGGTCGAGCGCGCGGCGGGCGGCGACGTAGGCGCCCGAGATCGCGGCGCAGCGGGTGCCGCCGTCGGCCTGGAGCACGTCGCAGTCGAGCCAGAGCGTCCGCTCGCCGAGCGCCTCGAAGTCGACGACGGCGCGGATCGAACGGCCGATCAGCCGCTGGATCTCGATCGTCCGGCCGCCCTGCTTGCCGCGAGAGGCCTCGCGGTCGGTGCGGTCGCCCGTGGACGCCGGCAGCATCGAGTACTCGGCCGTCAGCCAGCCGCGCCGCTGCTTGTAGAGCCAACGCGGCACGCCGTCCTGGATCGAGGCGGTGCAGAGCACGCGCGTCTTCCCCTGCGAGAAGAGCACGGCGGCGTGCGGCTGCTCGAGGAAGGTCGGGTCGAGCTCGAGCGGGCGGAGCTCGCCGGGGCGGCGGCCGTCGTTCCTCACGCGGCGGTCTTCTCGAGCTCGGCGACCTCGACGTGCTCGACCGTGCCGAGCGGAAGCTGGAGGAAGCGCTCGCCGAGCTCGCGGAACGCCTGCGGGTCGCCGGTCGTGAGGAAGCGGTACTCGCCCTCACGCTCCCGGTCGTTCTCGATCCCCTTGCGCGACAGCGTCTCGGCGACCTCGCGGGCCGTCTCCTCGGCGGAGAAGACGAGCGTGACGTCGCGGCCGAAGACGCGCTGGAGCACGGGGCGGATCAGCGGGTAGTGGGTGCAGCCGAGGATCACCGTGTCGCAGCCTGCCTCTTTCAGCGGCGCCGCGTACTCGCGAACCGCGTCGACCGTCTGCTCGCCGGCCTCGATCAGCGGCACGAGCCTGGGGCACGCGACGGCGGTGAAGCGGACGCCGGCGTCGAGCGTGTGGACGAGCTCGGCGTAGCGGCCGGACGCGACCGTTCCCTCCGTTGCGAGCAGTCCGATCCGGCGATTCCGGGTCGCCTGGACGGCGGCGTGCGCCTCCGGGGTGATCACGCCGATCGTCGGCACCGCGAGCTGCTCCTGGAGCCCGGGGAGCGCGGCCGAGGTCGCGGTGTTGCACGCGACGACGATCAGCTTCACCCCCTGGCCCTCGAGCCAGCCGCCGATCTCGTGCGCGAAGCGGCGCGTCTCCTCGAGCGGCCTCGGCCCGTACGGGAGGCGCGCGGCGTCCCCGAGGTAGACGTAGTCCTCGTTCGGCATCGTCACGAGACACTCGTGGAGGACGGTGAGACCGCCCATGCCGGAGTCGAAGACGCCGATGGGTCTCGGGTCCATACGGCGATTCTACGGTCCGGCTACGCTGGCCCCGTCTTGGGTCGACGCCTCACGCTCGTCGCGTGTCTCTTCGCTCTCGCGGCCGGCAACGCGCAAGCCGCCGGGTACACGAAGGCGGACACGACCTTCTTCATGGACGACGGCACGGCGCTCGCGGGCACGCTCTACATCCCCGCCGGAACCCCGCCCGCCGCCGGCTGGCCCGGGATCGTCATGTTCCACGGGCTCGGCGGGACGCGTGCCGACACGAACACCGTCGCCGAGCAGTCGTTCGCGCAGCAGGGCTTCGCGATCCTCACCTTCGACGCCCGCGGCCACGGTGCTTCCGGCGGGCTCTTCTCCGCCGACGGGCCGCGCGAGATCGCCGACTCCCGCAACCTCTTCAACCAGTTCGCGGCCCGGCCCGACGTCGACGACGCGCACATCGGCGCCTGGGGGATCTCGCTCGGCGGCGGTGCGATCTGGCGGTCGCTCGTCGAGGGCATCCCGTTCGCCGCCGTCGAGACGGTCGAGACGTGGACCGACCTCTACTCGGCGCTGATCCCGCAGGACTGGTCGAAGTCGGGCGCGATCTACGGCTTCCTCAGTTCGGTTCCCGTCGACCGGATCAGCCCCGACGTGCTGACGGTCAAGGACGACGCCTTCGCGAGCACGAACCTCGCGCGGCTGCACGCGTTCGCGCGCCAGCGCTCGAGCCTCGACTCGCTGCCGCGGATCACGACGCCCGCGCTCGTCTTCCAGGGCCGCCGCGACTTCGCCTTCGGGCTCGACCAGGGTCTCGCCCTCTACCGCGGGCTCGCCGGGCCGAAGCGCCTCTACATCGGCGCTTTCGGCCACAGCCCCTCCAAGTTCCCCGGCCCGGACAAGGCGATCCTCTACGCCGAGGGCGGCGACTGGTTCGGCCGCTACCTGCGCGGCGACCAGAACGGGATCGACCGGCGCCCGCCGATCGAGCTCGCGCCCGACCCGTTCCGCGAGGGTCACAACGTCCAGTACGCGACGCTCCCGGCGACGAAGCTGCTGACGTTCGCCCTGCCCGGCTCGAAGCGGATCACGCCCGCCGGGTCGGTGCAGCGCAGCACCCAGGCGCAGCCCGTGCCGAAGCTCGAGACCTTCGGCTCCCCGATCGTCCGGGTCGTGGTGAAGGCGACAGGCGGCTGGAACCGCCTCGTCGCCGTCCTGACCGCGGTGAGCCCGAAGGGCGAGGAGACGGTCGTGAGCGAGGGCGGGACGGCGCTCGCGAACGGGACGAGGACGGTGACGATCCGGCTGATCTCCGACGTCACGACGGTCGCGCGCGGCTCGCGCTTCCACCTCACGCTCGCGCCGGCGTCGACCTTCCAGTCCGCCGGGAACCTCCTCTACGCCGACATCCCGATGGATCTCGGCGCGCGCGTCGTGATCGGGGATGCCACACTTGCGCTGCCCGTGCTGAGGAAGCCGATCTCGTGACGAAGCGCCTGCTCGTCGGGGCGCTCGCGCTCGCCGCGGTCCAGCCCGCGCTCGCGGGCGGCACCCCGGGCGTCACCGCGACGACGATCACGATCGGCGGCACCGTGCCGCTGACGGGGAGCGCGTCGCTCTTCCGCTCGGTCGGGATCGGCGCCGACGCGTACTTCCGCTACGTCAACGACCACGGCGGCGTCAACGGGCGAAAGATCGTCTACAAGTACCTCGACGACGAGTACTCGGTGCCGCTGACCGTCCAGCAGACACGGCAGCTCGTCGAGCATGACCACGTGCTCGCGATCTTCAACAGCGTCGGCACCGAGCAGAACCTGGCGATCCGCGGCTACCTGAACCAGCAGAAGATCCCGCAGCTCTTCGTCGGCACCGGCGTCTCGAAGATCGCGGACGAGCACAAGACGTATCCGTGGACGATCGGCTACCTGCCGAGCTTCGTGGCGGAGGGGCGCATCTACGGCCAGACGATCGCGAAGACGAGCGCGGGCGCGAAGATCGCCGTCCTCTACGAGAACTCGGACTTCGGCAAGGACCTGACGAACGGGCTCCGCAAGGGCCTCGGCAACAACGCCGGCGCGGTCGTCGCGACGCAGTCGTACGAGGTCACCGACAGCGAGATCACCTCGCAGATCTCGACGCTGAAGGCGTCCGGCGCGAACACGCTGATGCTGTTCGCGACGCCGCAGTTCGCGATCCTCGCCTACCTCGCCGCTCACAAGCTCGACTGGCACCCGCAGATCTACGTCAGCTCCGTCTCGATCTCGCCGAACGTGATGGACATCGTCCGCCTGAACGTCGCCAAGGACGCGGACGGATCGAGGTCGATCTTCTTCGTCAAGGACCCGACCTCGAAGCTGTGGGCGAAGGACCCGACCGTCCTGCTCTACGCCAGGATCATGAAGCGCTACCTGCCGAAGGAGCGGTTCCAGGACGTCTACAACTTCTACGGGATGGCGGTCGCCTACACGATGGTCGACACGCTCAAGCACGCGGGCAGGAACCCGACCCGCGCGAGCGTCCTCCGGGTGGCCACCCACCTGGACGAGGTCAACCCCTTCATGCTGCCCGGGGTGAAGATCCAGACCTCGCCGTCCAACTACTATCCGATCACCAAGGCCCGTTTCGCACGGTACCGCGGCGGGCAGTGGACACCGTACGGGGGCCTGGTCGACGTCAGAGGGTGACCGACCTCGGCGCGATCTCTACGTCTTACGAAGTAGTTGGCTTCTAATTTGAAAGGTAGGTAACTGTATGAGGAAAGCAACTCGCTTGACCCTGCTCGCGATCGTGGGGCTCGTCACGCTCGCGTTCGCAGGCTCCGCCTTCGCCGCATACGCGCCGAAGCTCTTCGTCAACAGCGTCAACCCGGCCGCGGGCGCGGGCGGCGGCGTCACGATCCGCGCGGTGTCGTCGGACTCCGAGGACCCCACTGCCAAGGTGACGATCTACGTGCCGACGGGCTTCCAGCTCTCGAACTCGGCCGCCGTCGGCTCGTCGCTCGGCAAGATCGACGCGCATGCCTCCGCGGCGGACCTCGGCGGCGCGAAGCTGCCGCTCATCGGGGACCTGATCGTCGCGAACCCGAACGACCCGGCGATCGTCTCCGCAAGCAACCTGTGCGACCCCGGCACCCACTACGCCGTGTGGAACCTGCACATGACGGCGGCCGGGCAGGTGCTCGACGTCCCGGTCTTCGTCGACCAGACCTCGGGCACGGAAGCAGCGTTCTCGGGCTACCGGCTCGTGATCTGCCTGCCCCCGCCCGACGTGCCCGCCGGGACTCCCGGTCGCGCCACCTTCGGCGCAAAGCTGCTCGACGCGACGTTCGGCTCCTCCGCGTTCACGAACCCGGTCGCGACCGGCGAGTACCGCTGGCGCTCCAAGTGGACGCCTTACGTCCCGAAGGTCGGCCAGGTCAACGCGCTCGGCACGGTCGAGGCCCAGTCGGTCGTGCTCCAGCCACGCCAGGTGATCCTCCAGGGCCGCAAGTCGGTCGTGAAGAAGAAGGTCAAGGGCCGCATCGTCCGGACGACATACGTGACGCTCACCGGCTCGCTGACCGAGAACCTGAAAGGGCTCGGCGGCGTCAGCGTCACGCTCACGTCGGGCACCTCGGCTTCCGCGCTGAAGGCGTTCAAGGTCGTCACCACGAACACGGGCGGCGGCTTCAGCGTGAAGCTCAAGGTCAAGCGGACGACGGTCTACGGCGCGAACGCGACGCTCGCGGATCGCGACCTCGGCGCCACGGGCTGCACCGCGACGTTCGCCCCGGTGCCCTGCACCGACGCGACGATCGCCGCGAACGTGCAGTACGTCGGCACCGCCTTCGCGACGGCGCCGCTCCTGAGCCGCGGCACGATCAGGGTCGCGAAGTAGCTCGAAGCAGAACGCGCTCGACGGGCGGGGCTCCTGCGGGGGCCCCGCCCTTTCTATGCTGGGACGATGACCGCCGTTCGCCTCGGAACCTGCTCGTGGGCGGACGAGGCCCTCTCGAAGTACTTCTACCCGCCCGGAACCCCAGCGCCGGACCGGCTCCCGTACTACGCGAGCCTCTACTCGACGGTCGAGGTCGACTCGACGTACTACCGCGTACCCGACGAGAAGATGGTGCGCGGCTGGGACGCGCGGACGCCGGACGGCTTCACGATGCACGTGAAGGCGTTCGGTGTGATGACGCGGCACCCCGTCCGGCTCGAGCAGCTGCCGCCCGACCTGCGCGACGGGATGCCCGTGGACGAGCGCGGCCGCGTCGACCGGCCTTCGCGCGAGCTGCGCGCCGTCGTCTTCCGCGAGTTCCTCGGCGCGCTGGAGCCGCTCCGCGCGAGCGGGAAGCTGGGCGGGATCCTCTTCCAGCTGCCGCCGTACGTCGTCTTCAAGCCGCAGTCGCTCGAGTACCTCGAGTGGGCGCAGGACCAGCTCGGCGGCGACGAGATGCTCGTCGAGTTCCGCCACCGCAGCTGGCTCGACGACGAGAACCGCGCGGCGACGCTGGCGTTCCTCGAGGCGCGGAAGCTGACACACGTGATCGTCGACGCGCCGAGGACGGACGCGCAGAACGTCGTGCCGACCGTCGTCGCGCTGACGACCCCGACGGCCTACGTCCGCTTCCACGGCCGCAACGCCGGCACCTGGAACAGCCGCGGCGGCGGCGCGGCGAAGCGCTTCGACCACCTCTACTCCGCCGAAGAGCTCGCGGAGTGGGTCGAGCCGATGCGCGAGCTCTCGACGGAGGCCGAGAACACCTACGCGCTCTTCAACAACAACAACCAGACCAACGGCGTCGCCCAGGCGCCCGCGGGCGCCGACCTGCTCGGCAAGCTGCTCGACGAGGCGGGCGTCCCGGTCGCGTGAAGGTCCTCTCGCTCGTCCATGGCCCGCGGGTCCGCTCGGAGCTCTTCGGCGACGTCGTGCGGGAGCGAGGGCACGAGCTCGACGAGGTCAGCATCACGGACGGCACGGCGCCCGACCCGGGCCGCTACGACGCGGTGCTCGTCTTCGGCGGCCGGATGAACGTCGACGAGGAGGACGGTCACCCGTGGCTCGTGCCCGAGAACGCGCTCCTCCAGGAGCTGCTCGCGCGCGGGATCCCGACGTTCGGCGTCTGCCTCGGCGTGCAGCTGCTGGCGAAGGCGGCCGGCGCCTGGGTCGGTCCCGCGACGGAGCCCGAGCGCGGCTGGTTCGAGGTCCGGCTGACCGACGCGGGCGCCGCCGATCCCGTGCTCGGCGTACTGCCACGCCGCTTCTGCTCGTTGCAGATGCACGAGTACACCTACGCCCTGCCCGCGGAGGCGGTCGACCTCGCCGGCTCGGACACCAACCCGCAGGCGTTCCGCCTCGGCGAGAGCGCGTGGGGCGTCCAGTTCCATCCCGAGGTGACGGCCTCGCAGCTGCGCGGGTGGCCGGACGCAGGCGGGTTCGCGGCGGAGACGCGCGAGCGGATCGGCGAGTGGAACACCCTCGGACGGCGACTCTGCGACGCGTTCCTCGACGCCGCTACTCGATCGGCTCGCCGCTCCTAGACCACTCGTGCCACGAGCCGCTGTAGTTCCGCGCCTGGTAGCCCGCGGCCCGGAGGATCTGCACCGCGACCGCGGAGCGGGAGCCGCCGTGTCAGTAGGCGACGACCTCGGCCTCCGCGGGCACGCCGACGAGGGCGCGCACGTCGTCGGGCGTCTCGCAATTGACGATGCGCGAGAGCTCGAGGTGGCGCGCGCCGGGGATGTGGCCCTGGCGCGGATCGCACGGCTTGCCGCGCGCGCCCGTGAACTCGTCCTCGGTGCGGACGTCGAGCAGCGGAACCTCGCCCAGCCGCGCGGCCAGCTCGTGCAGCTCGATCACAGCGCGGCCACGACCTCGAGCTCGGCCGCGACGGCGGGCCGCTCCGCCAGGCGGTCGACCCACTCGGCGACCCGTGGCGGCAGGTCGACGCCGAGCATGTCGCGGGCGCGGACGAGCCAGGGCACGTAGGCGATGTCGGCGAGCGTGTAGCCGTGCGTCGGCTCGAGCCGGGAGAGGTCGAGGCGGTCTGCCTCGCCGCGCTTGAACGCGTAGTAGGCGTCGCCCAGCTCGGCGTCGAAGCGGTCGATCCGGTAGCGGACGGCGGCCCGGTCGGCCGCGTCGGCCGGCAGCAGCGCGGGCTCGGGGTAGCGCTCCTCGAGGTACTCCATGATCACCTCGGACTCCGGGAGGACGAAGCCGTCCTCCTCGATCACCGGCACCGTGCCCGTCGGGTTCTTCTCGTAGATCCACGCCGGCCGGTCGGTGAGGTCGATCTC
>DAISLG010000050.1:0-11924 GCA_036820565.1 Gaiellaceae bacterium
GCGTTCCTGAAGCTCTCGACCTGCGCCGCGGCCTGTTCCATCGTCTCGGGCGAGAAGTCGATCGGCTTGCGCCAGTGCGCCGTCAGCAGGAAGAGCAGCACCGTCTCGCGCCCCCACTCGTCGAGGACGCTCCGGATCGTCGAGACGTTGCCGAGCGACTTCGACATCTTCTCGCCGGTGAAGCGGAGCATGCCGTTGTGCATCCAGATCCGCGCGTAGTCGCTACCGAGCGCGCGCGACTGCGTCAGCTCGTTCTCGTTGTGCGGGAAGACGATGTCGAGGCCGGAGCCGTGGAGCTCGAACGCGGGCCCGAGCAGCTTCTCGGCCATCGCGGAGCACTCGATGTGCCAGCCCGGACGTCCGAGCCCCCAGGGCGACTTCCACTTCGTGTCCTCACCCGGCTTGGTCGCCTTCCAGAGGGCGAAGTCGCGCGGATCCTCCTTGAGCGGGTTCGGCTCCTGCTCGGCAACCTCGGCCGGCCGCTGGCCGGAGAGCTGCCCGTACTCCGCGTAGTGCGAGACCCGGAAGTAGACGTCGCCCTCGACCGCGTACGCGTAGCCCCCGGCGATCAGGCGCTCGATCATCTCGACGATCTCGGGGACGGTCTCGCTCGCCTTGGGCAGGTGGTCGGGCATGCCGAGGCCGAGGTCGGCCGTGTCCTCGAGGTACCAGGCACCCGCCTGCTCGGCGAGCGCGGCGCTCGCCCCCGGGGCCGCCTCGTAGATCGAGTCGTTGATGTCGGTGATGTTGTGGACGAGCGTCACCTCGTAGCCCTGCGAGCGGAGCCAGTTGCGGAGCCACATGAAGATCACGAACGGGCGCGCGTTGCCGATGTGGGCGCGCTGGTAGACGGTCGGGCCGCAGACGTACATGCCGATCGGCCCCGGCTGCGGCGGCAGCTCCTCGAGCCCGCGCGAGAGCGTGTTATAGAGCCGCATCGATCCTCCGCAGGGCCTCGTCGCGGGGGAGCGCGGCGACGATCGCCCAGAGCTCGGGGCCGTGCTCGCGGCCCGTCAGCGCGAGCCGCAGCGCCCTGAGGTTGCCGCCGACGGCCTTGACCTCGCGCAGGAGCTCCTTGGCCGCGACCAGGTCGAGCCCGCCGTTCGCGCCGTCGCGCAGCTCGCGGAAGCGCCGCAGCGTCAGGTGCTCGTCCGGGAGCGAGACCGGCACCGGCTCGGCGATCGCGCGCGCGTACTCGCGCGCTTCGGCGAGATCGCGGGCGCCGCGCAGCGCAGGAACGAGCTCGAGCGGCGCACCCGTCCGGGCCGCGAGCTCCTCGTCCGGCATCGACGCGATCGCGTCGATCGCGAGGCGGCGGATCCGGGGCAGGTCGTAGTGGACGTCGTGCTTCGGCAGGCCGAGCTCGTCGAGGTAGGCGCGCGCGGCCTCGGCGGGAATACCCTCCTCCCGGAGCGAGGCGACGGTGGCGCCCTCGGCGCGCTTCGACAGCTTCTTGCCGTCGGGTCCGAGGACGAGACCGTGGTGGACGTACTCGGGCGGCTCCGCGCCGAGCGCGGCCGCCAGCGCCCGGTGCAGCGGTTCGTTCGGCCGGTGGTCGAAGCCGCGGACGACGTGCGTGATCCCGAAGTCGATGTCGTCGACGACGCTCGCGAGCTGGTAGGTCGCGGACCCGTCGTCCCGTAGCAGCGTCACGCCCTCGAACCGCGAGGTGCCGAGCCGCTCCGCCGCCGCGCGGTAGGCGTCGCCGCGCTCGCTCTGGCGCACGGGACCCTCGTCCCAATCGATCCCGAGCCACGCGAGATCCTCGAGGATCGCCTCCTCCCCGCCGGGCACGTTCCGCGCGGGATCGGTGTCGTCGATCCGCAGCAGCATCCAGTCGCCGAGAGCGCGGTTCGCGACGGCGCTCAGGGCGTTGCCGACGTGGAGCGAGCCGGTCGGGCTCGGTGCGAAGCGGACTCTCGTCATCTCGCGAGGAATCTACACTCGGCCTCTTGAAGACGGCCCTGCTCGCCTGGTTCGACGAGACCGCCCGCGACCTCCCGTGGCGCCGGACGAGCGACCCGTACGCGATCCTCGTCAGCGAGGTGATGCTCCAGCAGACGCAGGTCGACCGCGTCGTACCTCGATACCTGGCCTGGCTCGACCGCTGGCCCACGGTCGAGGCGCTCGCGGCCGCGCCCGCCGCCGACGTGATCCGCGAGTGGCAGGGCCTCGGCTACAACCGCCGCGCCGTCAGCCTCCACCGCGCCGCGCGGAAGATCGCCGCCGACGGCTGGCCGGACGACCTGACGGAGCTGCCCGGAGTCGGGCGCTACACCGCGGACGCCGTCTCCTCGTTCGCGCTCGGGCTCCCCGTCCTCCCCGTCGACACGAACGTCCGCCGCGTGCAGGAACGCACCGGCTTCGCGTTCGACCACGAGTGCGGCCAGGCGCTGATGGACCTCGGTGCGCGGATCTGCCTCGGGCGCATCCCGCGCTGCGGTGCATGCCCGCTCGCGGCGGCGTGCCCCTCGCGCGGGCGCCGCTACGAGCCGCTGCGCCGGCAGTCCCGCTTCGAAGGCTCGTTCCGCCAGCGCCGCGCCCTCGCCCTCCGCGCTCTGGCGAGCGGCGAGCCGGCCACCGACGACGAGGCGGTGGAGTCGCTGGCGCGAGACGGGCTCGTCGCGATCCGCGACGGGGTCGCCGCACTCCCCGAATAGTTCAGGAACACGCTGCCCGCTGCCTAGAGCGAGTGCAGCATCCAGATGTTCGGCTCGACGTGGCGGCCGACGCCGCCCGTGACGACGAGGGTCGCCAGCGCGCCCGGGAAGACGTACTCGCCGTCGTCCGGGAACTCCATCCCGGTCCACTCCTCCCAGTCCGCGACGGGCGCCTCGATCGTCATCGACCCGGGGGCGGCGGCGAGCGTCGTCCCGCCGACCCGCTCGTGGAGCCGCTGCCAGGGGTCGAACGGACGCCCGTCGTCGCGACGCCACGTCATGTACCGCTCGATCGGGATCAGCGGATAGCGCTCCTTCCGAGTCGGCCGGATCGGCGCGAGCAGCCCGGTCAGGCCGGCCCCGCGGGCGGCGTCCCTGAGCGCGTTCAGCATGAAGCTCGACAGGTGCTCGCCGCGCCGCGCCGGGTCGATGCTCATCACGAGCGCACAGAGCGTCGTCGGCTCGGCGCGCGCCTCGACGCCGCGAACGAACGCCTCGTCCCAGCCGGCGGGGAGATCGTCGAGCGAGCCGTCCCACGCGATCGGGATCGAGTGCACCTCGGCAACCGGGTCGCCGCCGTCGAGGAGGCAGAGCTGGAATTCCCCGAACTCCTCGTACAGCCGGCCCCAGTATTTCGGGCCGGGCTCGTTGTGGCTCATGTACTCGGGGAATGTCTGCCGCAGGACGCCGCGGAGATCGATCAGCTCCGGCCGCTCCGCGTAACGGACGAGCTTCACCGGCGGACCAGCGCGACGGCCTGCGCCGCAAGCCCCTCGCCGCGCCCGGCGAAGCCCAGCCGGTCGGTCGTCGTCGCGCGGACGTTGACCTCGCCGCCGACGACCGCCTGGAGCGCGGCGCGCATCTCCTCGCGCCTCGGCCCGATCAGGGGTTCCTCGCCGATCAGGACGCAGTCGGCGTTGACCAGCTCGTAGCCCGCGGCGCGCACCTGCGCGTAGGCCTCACGCAGCAGGTGGAGCGAGGAGGCGCCGCGGAAGCGCTGGTCGCCCGAGGGGAAGAGCGTGCCGATGTCGCCCAGCCCGGCGGCGCCGAGGAGCGCGTCGATCAGCGCGTGCGCGATCACGTCTCCGTCGGAATGGCCCGCGAGCCCGCGGGGGTGGTCGAAGCGGACGCCGCCGAGCACGAGCGGGACACCGTCCTCGAGTGCGTGGGCGTCGACCCCGATCCCGACGCGGAAGTCGGTCATCCGAGCGGCTCCTGGCGCCGCTCGCCGCCGTCGAAGACGCTGACCGTCTCGTAGCCGCTCGCTCGGGCGAGCTCGACCGCGCTAGCGAGGTCGCGGCCGACGTGCTCAGGCACGTGGGCGTCCGACGCGAGCGTGATCGGGATCCCCCGGCCGTGCGCCCCGCGCAGCAGCTCCGTGTCCGGATAGAGCTCGCCGACGGGCTTGTGCAGGCCGGCCGCCGAGACCTCGAGGCAGACGTCCCACTCGGCGGCGGCGTCGAGCAGCGCCGCGTGCAACGGCGAGACGTCCGCGGGCCGCTTGCCGAAGAACTTGACGAGATCCGGGTGCGAGAGCACGTCGAAGAGCCCGCTTCCGGCCGCCTGTGCGAGCCAGTCGAAGTACCGGCTCCACCCCTCCTCGACGCCGACGGCCCCGATCAGGCTCGGCTCCTGGTCGATCGCGAGCCCGTCGACGTAGTGGACTGAGCCCAGGACGTAGTCCCAGTCGTACGGCGCGAGCAGCTCGGCGAGACCCTCCTCGAGGCCCGGGAAGTAGTCGACCTCGATCCCGAGCTTGACCGGCAAGTCCTGCCGCTTCGCATCCTCGACGGTCGCGACGAACTCGTCGAGGTCGTCGGTGCAGCGCTCGAGCATCCAGGGAATCTCCCACAGGTGGCGGCTCTGGGCGAAGTGGTAGACGTGATCGGTGAAGCCGATCTCGTCGACGCCGGCCCGTGCCGCCTGCTCGACGTAGAGGTCGACGCGGTCGCGCAGGTAGCGGCCGGCCGGCTCCTCCTCGCCTCTGTTGCGCAGGTGCATGTGGTAGTCGACGATCACAGCCAGCCCTCGACCAGCTCGAGATCCGCGCGCGACGTGATCTTCAGCAGCCGCGGATCGCCCTCGACGACCGCGACGCGACCCCCGCGGGCCTCCACGAGCGCGGCGCAATCCGTCGCGCCTCGTAACAGACTGTTACCTGGGTCGAAGGCGGCACGGAGGACCGGGGCCAGGAAGGCCTGCGGCGTCTGCACCGTGACGAGGCCCTCGCGGTCGAGGGTCTCGACGACCGCGCCGCCGCGCACGCGCTTGACCGTGTCGGCCACGGCGAGCCCGGGCACGGCGCCGTCCCAGCCGTCGTTCAGGGCGCCGAGCACGCGCTCGACCACCTCGGGGGGCAGGAGCGGGCGTGCGGCGTCGTGCACGAGCACGACGAGTGCCTCGTCATCGACCTCCGCGAGCGCGCGGCCGACCGACTCCGCGCGGCTCGCGCCCCCGGCGACGCACGAGACGACCTTGCCGCAGCCGAGCTCCTCCGCGAGCAGGATCGCGGGCTCCTCCCAGCCGGGCGGAACCGCGATCACGATCGCGTCGATCCAGTCGCTCTCCTCGAGCCGCTCGAGGCTCTCGGCGAGCAGCACGCGCTCGCCCAGCCGCGCGAAGGCCTTCGGGCGGTCCTCACCGAGCCGCTCCCCACGACCAGCGGCCGCAAGGACGGCCCAGACCGTCAAGACGCTAGGCGGACGCCGCCGCGGCCTTGGACTTGGAGATGGGCTTGACCTTCTTGCCGTCCGGACCGACGGACGCGAGCACCTCGTCGAGCCACTCGGCGGCCTCTTCCTCGTCCATCGCCTTCGCGTACATCAGCTCGGAGGCGAGGATCTTCTTGGCCTTGACGTACATCTGCTTCTCGCCGGTGGAGAGCCCCTTCTCGCCGTCGCGGAGCGCGAGGTTCCGCACGACCTCGGCGAGCTCGAAGATGTCGCCGGTCTTCATCTTGTCGCGGTTGTGCTTGAAGCGGCGGTTCCAGTTCTTCGGCATCTCGGTCTCGAGGCCGGTGAGGGCCTTGACGACCTTGCCGACCAGATCCTCGTCGATGACCTTGCGGAGCCCGACCTGCTCGGCGTTCTCGCTCGGCACGTTCACCGTCATGTCGTTGTGCAGGATCCGAATGGTCAGATATTCGCGCGTCTGGCCGAGAACATCGCGCTTCTCCCGCTTCACGATCGTGCCTGCCCCGTGGTGCGGGTACACCACCTTGTCACCGACTTTGTAAGACAACGGCTCCCCTTTTTCAGTCGTAGTCGCCAAGACGCCGGCACATGGGAGGCGCCGGCGAACGACCGACAGCATAGCAAAAACTCGCCGAAAAGGAGAGGTTTTCCAGGGATTTTACGAAACCCCTGCTAAGAGCTCGTTTCTGTCCGGAACGAGTCTAGGAGCGGACCAACGCGCGGTCGACAGCCTGGCGAAGGGTCTCCACCTCGACTGCGCGGGCCGTCCCCTGCGGGGCGATCACCGTCCGCAGTCCGAGCTTGGCGCACTCATCGATCCGCCGGTCCGCCTGCGTCGCGGGGCGCAGCCTTCCCGTCAGGCCGACTTCGCCGAACGCGGCCACTCCCTCGCCGAGCGCCGTGTTCCTCGCCGCCGAGGCGATCGCGAGCGCGATCGCGAGGTCAGCGCCGGGCTCGTCGATGCGCACGCCGCCGGCGACGTTGACGAACACGTCCGCGGCGCCGAGCGCGATACCCGCATGGCGCGAGAGCACCGCGACGATCATCGCGAGCCGCTTGGGGTCGACGCCGGTGGCGACGCGCCGCGGCATCGCCAGGTCGGACGGCGCGACGAGCGACTGGATCTCGAGCAGGATCGGCCGCGTCCCCTCGAGCGCGCACGCGATTGCGGCGCCCACCTCCCCCGGCTCGCTCCGGCCGAACAGCGCCGACGGGTCGGGCACGCCGACGAGGCCGGCGCCTGTCATCTCGAAGACGCCGAGCTCGTTCGTCGAGCCGAAGCGGTTCTTGACGGCGCGCAGGATGCGGTGGGCGTGGTAGCGGTCGCCCTCGAACTGGAGAACGCAGTCGACGAGGTGCTCGAGCACGCGTGGGCCGGCGACGGAGCCGTCCTTCGTCACGTGGCCGACGAGGAAGGTCGCGACGCCCGACTCCTTCGCGACGCGCAGCAGGCGCGCGGCCGCCTCGCGCACCTGGGCGACCGAGCCCGGCGCGGAGCCGATCTCGGCCGAGTAGAGCGTCTGCACGGAATCGATCACGCAGACTGCGGGCCGCTCGTTCTCGAGCGTCGCGCAGACGGCGTCGAGCTCCGTCTCGGCGAGGATCTCGACGTTCCCGGCGCCGCCGAGCCGAGCCGCCCGCAGCTTCACCTGGGCGATCGACTCCTCGCCGGTGACGAGCAGGGCGCGCCGGTCCTTCGACATCTCGGCAAGCGCCATCAGGAGGAGCGTCGACTTTCCGACGCCGGGCTCGCCGCCGACGAGCACGAGCGACGCGGGCACGAGCCCGCCGCCGAGCACGCGGTCGAGCTCGGGTACGCCGGTCGGGATCCGCTCGGCCTCCTCGACGTCGACCTCGACGAGCCGCAGCAGCGGACGCGAGGACGCCTTCGCTACCGACCGCGCGGCGGACTGGGGCACGAGCGTGCCGAACTCCCCGCAGCCGGGGCATTTGCCGAACCAGCGCGACGAGCTCGTGCCGCACTCGGAGCAGGCATGTTGGACAGCGACGTTCGCCACCGTTCGATCTTAGGGGCGAGGGAGGACGCCGACCGTGACGATAGTGTGCCGCCGTGGCGCGAAAGTGGCCTTCCGGGCAGCAGGCGGTCGCGCAGGCCGAGGCGCTCGCGCTCGAGGTGCTCGAGGCAGCCGGCGCGGAGGAGGCGACTCCCGAGGTCGTCGACGCCCTCTGGCGCGGCGAGGCGCTCGGCACCCTCCTGTGGGCGCTCGGCCGGGCCGAGCTCCCGCCCTACGACGAGCCGTTCGACGGCGTCGAGCTCGCGCGCGACCTCGAGCTCGAGGGAGCGGAGCTGCGCAGCCAGGACGAGATCTCGCAGGAGCGCGCCTCCGCCGAGCTCTGGCACTGGCGCGCGCGGACGACGCTGCTGCTCGACGACCCGGCCGTCGAGCTGCCCGAGCGCTGGCAGTCCTTCGACCAGCTGATCGCCGCGACGGCGATGAAGGCGTACGAGTCCGGCCTGATCACACAGCCGCTCCGCGGCGACTTCCGCGCCTTCGGCAAGGTCTACCGGCACCTCTCGGATGAGCAGCACTCGCTCGCCCTCTCGATCGCCGCCGAACGCCATCACGCGCTCAACTGGCTGTGCGGGTACGGCGACACCTGGAACGACACGCCGACGGATACGTAAGGTTCCGGCGGATGAACGCGGACGAACGCCTCGAGCGCTACGCCGACCTGGCCGTGAGGGTCGGAGTCGACCTCCAGCCGGGCCAGACGCTGATCGTCGACGGCCTGCTCGAGCACGCGCCGCTCGCGCAGGCGATCGCGCGCTCCGCCTACCGCGCCGGCGCGCGCTACGTCGACGTCCGCTACGGCGACATGCACCTTCGCCGCGCGCTGATCGAGCTCGCGCCCGAGGAGTCGCTCACCTGGACGCCGCCGTGGCTGCTCGAGCGGGTCGGCGAGCGCGACGAGGGCGCCGCCATCTCGATCACCGGCGATGCGGAGCCGGAGCTGCTCAGCGACCTCGACGGCGAGAAGGTCGGCGGCGCGCGGATGAAGGAGCTCGCGCAGCTCCACCTGAAGCAGATCAACGAAGGCCGGGTCAGCTGGACGATCCTCGGCTACCCGAACGAGGGCTGGGCGGAGACCGTCTTCGGCGAGCCCGACGTCGAGCGACTGTGGGAGGCCGTCGCCTTCGCGACCCGCCTCGACGAGGAAGACCCGATCGCCGCCTGGCGCGCGCACATGGAGCGCCTGCTCGCGCGCGCGGACGGCCTGAACGAGCGCGGGTTCGACCGGATCCGCTTCCGCGGTCCCGGCACCGATCTCACTGTGGGGCTCGGCGGGCGCTCGACGTGGTCGTGCGCCTCGTTCACGACCGCCTGGGGCCAGCGGCACATCCCGAACGTCCCGACCGAGGAGGTCTACACGACGCCTGACCGCTCGCGCACCGAGGGGGTCGTCCGCTCGACCAAGCCGCTCGCGCTCTTCGGGACGATCGTCCGCGACCTCGAGCTCCGCTTCGAGGCCGGCCGGATCGTCGACGTGAAGGCGTCCGCGGGCGCCGACGCCGTGCGGGCCCAGGTGGCGACGGACGACGGCTCCGCGTTCCTCGGCGAACTCGCGCTCGTCGACGGAACGTCGCGCGTGGGCCAGACCGACCTCGTCTTCTTCGACACCCTCTTCGACGAGAACGCGACCTGCCACATCGCCTACGGAGACGGCGTCGCGACCGGCCTCGCCGACGGCCATGCGCTCACGCGCGAGGAGCGGGCGGCGCTCGGGGTGAACAACTCGAGCGTGCACACGGACTTCATGATCGGCGGCCCCGCGGTCGAGGTCGACGGGCTCGCCGAAGACGGCGGCGCAACGCCGATCCTGCGCGACGACGTGTGGCAGCTGTCGTAGGCACCCGCCTCGACCGGTACGCCGAGCTGGCGGTCCGGGTCGGCGCCAACGTCCGGCCGGGCCAGGTCGTCGGCGTGATCGCGCGGATCGAGCATGCCCCGCTCGTCCGCGCCGTCGCGCGCGCGGCCTACCGCGCCGGGGCCGCCTACGTCGACGCCTACTACGTCGACCAGCACGTGCGGCGGTCGATGATCGAGCTCGGCCCGGACGAAGCGCTCGAGCACACGCCGAAGTGGCTGCTCGACCGCTGGCGCTACCTCGGCGAGAACGGCGGTGCCCACATCGGGGTCACCGGCGACCCGGAGCCCGAGCTGCTCGCCGACCTCGACGGCGAGCGGGTCGGCAAGGCACGGATGCGAGAGCTCTCCGAGGAGGCGATGCGCCAGGTCAACGAGCGGCTCGTCAACTGGACGGGCGTGGCGTTCCCGAACGAGGGCTGGGCGCGGACGGTGTTCGGGGAGCCGGACGTCGAGCGCCTCTGGGAAGCCGTCTCCTATTGCGTGCGCCTCGACGAGCCCGACCCGGTCGCCGCCTGGCGCGCACACACCGAGGAGCTCACGCGGCGCGCCGGTGCGCTGAACGCCGCCGGGTTCGACGCGATCCGCTTCCGCGGGCCCGGCACCGACCTGACGGTGGGCCTGCTCGGGCGCTCGCGTTGGGGGGCGGCGCGCGAGCGAACGGCCGGCGGAATCGAGTACGTCCCGAACATGCCGACCGAAGAGGTGTTCACAACGCCGGATTTCCGCCGCACCGAGGGCGTCCTCCGCGCGACGAGGCCGCTCGCGCTCCTGGGAAACGTCGTCCGCGACCTCGAGCTGCGGTTCGAGCGGGGATCGATCGTCTCGATCGAGGCGTCGTCCGGCGCCGACCTCGTCCGAACGCACTTCGCCGCCGACGAGGGTGCGGGCCGGCTCGGGGAGCTCGCGCTCGTCGACGGCACCTCGCGCGTCGGCCGGACCGGCCTCGTCTTCTTCGACACCCTCTTCGACGAGAACGCGACCTGCCACATCGCCTGCGGCGCCGCCTACGCGGTCGGCATCGACGGCGACCCGGGCGACGACCTGAACGTCTCGGCGATCCACACCGACTTCATGGTCGGCGGCCCCGAGGTCGAGGTCGACGGCCTCGCGGAGGACGGGAGCGCGACTCCCATCCTCCGCGACGACGTCTGGCAACTCGATCCCAGGTAACAGTCCGTTACTTGGAGGCGGTTGCGGCCGGGGCCGGGGCCTGCGGGGCGCCGGCATCCTTCGCCTTCGAGACGCAGCGGATCAGGACCGCCTTGCCGCTCTCGGAGAAGAACATCGCGCGCTCCCCGACCTCGAGCTTGTCGGCGGAGTAGACCTCGCCCTCCTCCCGGACGAGCGTCTGCGCGTCGTAGGTGAGGGTGACGCTCTTGCCGTCAGGGCGCTTGATCGTGAGCGAGGACGCGTCCTTCGCCGTGATCTGGCCACGGTCGTAGTGGACGGCCTGGCTCGTACCGTCGGCGAAGAGCACGGTGCCGTCGCCGTAGACCGACTTCGACAGGGGCAGCTGCACCTGTGAGGGGTCGTTGCCGCTCGGAGCGCCGTCGCCCCGGATGTGGCGGATCACGACGGCGGTGCCGTTCTGGGAGACGATCGTCGCCCGCAGGCCGGCCTTGAGGTCGGCGAGCGTGTACGACGCATGGTCGTTGCGGACAAGCGTCGACGCGTCGATCGCGAACGTGAGGGCGACCTTGTCGCGCCGCTCGATCGAGATCGAGCTCGACGAGAGGGCGGTGATCTTGCCGCGGTCCCAGTTGTACGACTGCGAGCTGCCGTCCTTGTAGACGATGCTGCCGGCCGCGTGGACGGCGTTCCAGAACGGGCCCTTGACCTTGCCGTCCTCGGCGAGGGCGGTGCCGGCGACCGCGACCGCGAGGAACGCGACGAGGGCCGTGATGAGTGCCTTGAACTTCATGGTGAGCTCCTTTCGCTCGGTTGACTTGAACCCAGCGTGGGAGCGCGGCGTAAGGCGCCGATGACGACTGCGTCAAATGCGCGTAAGCCCGCGTAAGGCGGGGGTAAAACGTGAGCGCTGAGGCTGCGCTAGAGGTTCTAAAGTCGTCAGGCGTCGGGCGTCGGATCGGGCTCGAAGCCCTCGTCCGTCGGCTCGGCCGGCGGAACCGTGATCTGCTCGGGGTCGATCCGCCCCGGGATCACGGTGATGTCGACCAGGCTCTCGCCCTCGGCGGGATCGAGCTTCGGGGCGACGAGGATCGTCGAGCCGGGCTCGAGCGAGCGACCGAGGACGAAGTCGGCGAGCGGGTCCTCGATCAGCTGCTGGATCGCGCGGCGCAGCGGCCGGGCGCCCATCGCCGGGTCGTGGCCCTTCTCGACGAGCAGGTCCTTCGCCTCGTCGGTCAGCTCGATCGTCACCTCGTGCTCGGCCATCTGCTGGCGCAGGCGGTTGAGCATCAGGTCGACGATCGTCTTGATCTCCTGCTTCGAGAGCTTCGGGAAGACGATCACCTCGTCGATGCGGTTCAGCAACTCGGGGCGGAAGACCTTCTTCAGCTCGCCCATCACGCGCGACTTCATGTCGTCGTAGGAGAGCCCGCTCTCGTCGCCGATCGTGAAGCCGAGCGACTGGTTCTTCGAGATCGAGGCGGAGCCGATGTTCGACGTCATGATCACGATCACGTTGCGGAAGTCGACCTTGCGGCCCTGCGAGTCGGTCA
>DAISLG010000051.1:0-11910 GCA_036820565.1 Gaiellaceae bacterium
CGCCGGCCTCGTCGCCTGGGCCGCGGGCGCGCTGATGCTCGTCCAGTACCTCGCCCCCTCCGGCCATCACCGCGTGCTCGCGGCTGCGGCGGTCGTGGGCGCCCTCGCCGCAGCCGCCGGCGCGTGGGCGCTCGTGCGCTGGCCCTGGGCGCTCGCCTTCGCGGCGCTCGCGTGCGCGCCGGCGCGCATCCCCGTGCACGTCGGGTCGACCAAGGCGAACCTCCTGCTGCCGCTCTACGGGGTCGTCGCGGCGGCCGCGCTCGCGCTCGCCTGGCAGCTTCCACGGGAGGAGGGGCGGAGCCGCGAGCTCGGCCGCCTCGCGTGGCCGCTCGCCCTGTTCTCGACGTGGCTCGGAGCGTCGCTCCTCTGGAGCCACGACCTCCACCAGGGGGCGATCGACGTCCTCTTCTTCCACCTGCCGTTCGGGCTGCTCGCCGTCTGCGTCGCGCGGCTCGCGTGGGACCGGCGGATGCTCGTCGCGCTCTACGCGCAGCTGACCGCGATGGCCGTCGTCTTCGCCGCGATCGGCGTCTACCAGTACTCCGTACGCGACATCTTCTGGAACCCGAAGGTGATCGTCGACAACGCGTATGCGCCGAGCAGCTGGTTCTACCGCGTCAACTCGGTCTTCTACGACCCCTCGATCTACGGGCGGTTCCTGGTCGTCGCGATCCTCGCGAGCCTGGTCGTCGTCATGCGCGAGCGGGCGTGGCGGATCGTGGCGGGAGCGACGGTCGCGCTCGCCGTCGTCTGGATCGGCCTGCTGCCCTCGTTCTCCCAGTCGAGCTTCGCCGCGCTGATCGTCGGCGTCCTGGTCGCCGCCGCGATCTCGTGGCGCTGGCGCGCGGCCGCGGCTCTCGGCGTCGCGGCCGGCGTGGTCGTGGTGGCCGGATTCGCCGCGCCGCAGGTGCGCCACACGATCCTCGGCAAGTCCGGGAGCGGCCTGTCGAAGGCGACCGGCGGCCGCTCGAAGCTCGTCTCGAACGGCCTCCGGGTCGCGCTGGACCATCCCGTGGCGGGCGTCGGGGTCGGCGGCTTCCGCCGCGCCTACGCCGACCGGGCCGGCCTCAGGGGGCGCGAGCCGAAGGCGGCGGCCTCGCACAACACACCGATCACCGTCGCCGCCGAGACGGGCGTCCCGGGGCTCGCGCTCCTCGCCTGGCTGCTCGCCGCGGCGCTCCTCGCGACGCTGCGAAGCCCGTTCGTAGCTCGCGCCGGGCTCGTCTTCGGATTGGCGATCACCGCGATCGCGGTGCACAGCCTCTTCTACAACGCGCTGTTCGAGGATCCGATGTTCTGGGGCCTGCTCGGCCTCGCCGCCGTCGGAGCGCGGGCGGCGGCACTCGAGTGAGCGCGCCGCGCGGGCGCGCGTTCCGGCTGCTCTTCCTCGGCCGGACGATCTCATTCTTCGGGACGAACCTCGTCCCGATCGCGCTCGCGTTCGCCGTACTCGACCTGACGGGCTCGGCCACCGACGTCGGCTTCGTCTTCGCGGCGCGGACGCTCGCGCAGATCTCGACGCTGCTCGTCGGCGGAGTGGTCGCGGACCGGCTGCCGCGCCAGTGGGTGATGGTCGGCTCCGACTCGGCGAACGTCTGCGTCCAGCTCGCGCTCGGCGGGCTGCTCGTCAGCGGGCACGCGCGGCTGTGGGAGCTCGTTGCGCTCCAGCTCGTCGGCGGCGCCGCGACTGCGTTCCACTCGCCGGCGACGACCGGCCTCGTCCCGCAGGTCGTGCCGGCCGAGTCGCTCCAGCAGGCGAACGCGCTGATGAGCTTCGCGCGCTACTCGGCGACGGTGGGAGGCGCAGCGGCCGGCGGTGTGCTCGTGGCGACGATCGGCTCGGGCGAAGCGCTCCTCGTCGATGCGGCCACGTACGCCGCGAGCGCGATGCTGCTCGGCGCGATGCGCCTCCCGGCGGCCGCGCGCAACGCGGTGGCGCCGAACTTCGTCCGCGAGCTCGTCGACGGGTGGCGCGCCTTCACGGCGAACACGTGGGTCTGGCTCCTGACCGCGTACGTCTCGCTCTACTTCCTGATCACGTACGCCCCGTTCTTCGTGCTCGGCCCGGCGATCGCGCGGGACGACCTCGGCGGTTCCACCGCGTGGGCGGCCGTGCTGACTGGGGACGCGGTCGGCGCACTGATCGGGTGTCTCGTGGCGCTGCGCTGGAAGCCCCGGCGGCCGATGCGGGCGATCAGTCTCATCTTCGCCGTCAGCGGCGTCCAGGTCGCGCTGCTCGCCGCCGGTGCCCCCGCGGTGGCGCTCGCGCCGGCCGCCGCCCTCGCCGGCTTCGCGTTCGCGGCCGCGACCGTGCTCTGGGACACCGCGTTGCAGGCGAACGTCGCGCCCGACCAGCTCTCGCGCGTCAGCGCCTACAACTGGATGGGCGCGATGGCGTTCCTGCCGGCGGGCTATGCCCTCGCCGGGCCGGTCGCCGACATGATCGGGCGGAGCGCGTACCTCTGGGTCGGCGTCGGCTGGCTCGCCTGCTCGACGGCGGCCGTGCTCTCGGTCCCGAGCGTCCGCGACTTCCGCGGTTCGGCCGTCGCGGAGACGCCGAGCGCCGTACCCTCTCCAACGTGATCGAGGCCTGGAAGCGCGTGCTCGTGCTGGCGCCCCACACCGACGACGGCGAGTTCGGCTGCGGCGGCACGATGGCGCGACTCGTCGATGCCGGAGCAGACGTCCGCTACGTCGCCTTCTCGATCGCGACCCGCTCCCTGCCCGAGGGCTTCGCGCCCGACACGCTGGCGCGCGAGGTGCGCGAGGCGACCGCCGAGCTCGGCATCCCGGACTCGAACCTGACGGTGCACGACTTCGACGTCCGCACCTTCCCCGATCACCGCCAGGAGATCCTCGAGCTCCTGATCGAGATCTGGAACGACTGGCAGCCGGACGCGGTGCTGATGCCGAGCCACCAGGACGTCCACCAGGACCACCAGACGATCGCGCAGGAGGGGCTCCGCGCCTTCAAGCGGACGACGATCCTCGGCTACGAGATCCCGTGGAACAACTTCGACTTCGCCTACCAGGCCTATTTCGCCCTGGAGAAGACGCACCTCGAGCGGAAGACCGCCGCGCTCGCGAGGTATGCGTCGCAGCAGCACCGGCGCTATGCCAACGCCGAATACGTCTGGAACGTCGCGCGCACCCACGGGATCAACGTGAACCGCGAGTACGCGGAGGTTTTCCAGGTCTACCGGGTTGTCGCGTAAGCGCGGCGCGGCCGGCGTTGTTCTCAAATCGACGGCGCTAAGAACTAGTCGCAAAACAGGGCAACGAAAGGCGCTAATCGCTTGCGCCTCCACGCCACCGCCAGGCGCGCCGGAAGCCGTCAGCCTCAGCGTCTGAGCAGGTCATCGCGTAGCGCTCCCCTCGGTTCGGCTCGATCAGGGTCGAGTCGTATTGTTGGTCGAACGGCAAGTGGTAGATCCGCTCGCTGGTGCGGCGGCCGATGTTGCATTTGATGCGGGGATAGTCCGCCAGCGGGAAGCTTTCCTCCACCTTGATATCGAGCGCTCGCGCGAACTCCCGAGCGCGATCCGAGAGCTTCGTCGTGGTCGTGAAGGTTCCGGTCACCTTCGTCCCCGGGTTCTCGATCTGAGCGGCGACCATCGTTCCGAATAGCTGAAAGACGTGCTTCTCGTGGATCTCCTTATGCTGCGCCCAGCGCTTGCACTGAATGACTTCGATCGCACCATTTTTTGTGGCGATCACGTCACGTCCCAGGTCTTCGAAGCCGTGAATGATCCCGTGGTAGGTGACCGTGCAGCCGTTTTGCTCACGGAGGTAGCCCACGTATCTCTCGTAAGTCACGGCCAAGTTGCCAGGGCGTGAGCTTCCCCTTGAGGTATCGCTCCAACGCTCGTTGGTTGCGCTCGCATTCAGAGAACTGCGACCATTCCTCTTTCGAGAGGAACTTCGAGACCGGGTCTTCTCGATCGGGCTCTCCGTCGACTTTGGTGTAGTCCAGCTCTGCATCGAGATCCCGGAAGTCGATGAGCCAAGGGAAGTGGAACTCGTAGAGCGTGGCGATGTATTCGGCGAGCTTCATACGCCGTCGCAGCTCCGCCATCTCTCGACCCTTTTCTTTGACAAGTTCGGTGGCCTTGAGAGCCGGGTGCTTCTTGCGGCTCAGGAACTTGGCCTCGCTTTCTGCTTTCGCCAGCTCCCAGTCGGCCCACGCCTGAGCGATGAGCGGGTAGGCCTCGACTCGACTGGCAATCAACTGCTGGAGCCGGGCTTCCTTGTCGTCAAGCGTCGCCTGAAGCTTGTTCAGCTCACCAGTCCGCGTGCGCGACTCATCACGAGCGCCGATTCAGAGCACGCTCTTGATCCTCCAGGCGCCTGCGGGTTCCTCGGAAGAAGGTCGCCACGGTCGAGATGATGTCGCGTCGAGGCTCGCTCGCCTAGGGCTCCTTCGGCTAATGGCCGATCAAAGCTCATAAGTTTGAAACTCAGAGGTTTGAAACTCAGAGGTTTGTAACCTCGGGGTTTCATAGCTGCTATACTGCCCTCATGGCGATGAAGATTGTTGATCGCGAACACGAGACGAAGCAGCTTCAGGGCGTCGTCAAGAACCCTCCGGCTCTAGTGGTTCTCCGCGGCCGTCGCCGCGTCGGCAAAAGCTTTCTCTTGCGCGTAGCGCTGCCCTCGGCGCGCATTGTCAGCTACCAGGCAGAAGACAATCCTCGGGCTCTCCAGCTCGAAGCCTTCGCGACCGAGTGCGCGAGGATCATCCCCGGAGCGCCTCAACTGCAGTTCGCTGGCTGGACGGAGGCCCTGGCCTTCGTGGAGGCTCAAGCCGCCGCAAACGGGCCGATCACCGTCGTCATGGATGAGTTCCAGCGTGTCGCGGCTCAGGAACGCGGCATCGAGTCAATCGTGCAGAACGCGTGGGACAAGTGGGACCACGAAGAGATCCCCGTTGTTCTGATCCTTTCGGGGAGCGCCCTGAGCTTCATGGCGGGCCTGTTCCAAGGAGGCAAGCCCACTCATGGGCGGAGCATCCTTCGTCCGCTTCTTCTCCCGCTCAGCTACCGCGATGTCGCGCCATTCGGCCCATCCCTGAACGCTGTGGAGGAGATGGAGCGTTTCAGCATCATCGGCGGGACACCCCAGTATCAGCGCTGGGCCGGGAAGCGGACGCTCGACGAGATCCTGGAAGAGGTCGTCCTCTCACCCGACGCGCCTCTCTACGACGATCCGGAACATCTGATCCGCGAGGAAGAGGACATCCAGAAACCCGGCCCCTACTTCGGGATCATGGAAGCGATCGCCCGCGGTTACACGGATCCAACGAGCATTGGCGGCAAGCTTCAGATCAGCTCGCAACTCGCGACGAAGTTTCTCGCGCGGCTGGATGAGCTGGGTTATGCAATGAAGGTCGAGCCGATCGAGCCGAACGACGGAGGGGGCTCGCGCGGTTATTGGAAGATCTCTGATCCCTACTTCCGATTCTGGTTCGGACATGTCTTCCCAAATCGGAGCCGCCTCGCTCGCGGCCGCATCAAGGAGGTCAGCTCGGAGATCGGGAAGGTGCTGCCGGGCATCACGAGCTTCGTGTTCGAGGACTGCTGCCGTGAGTGGATTGGCCGTTACTCCGACCTCGGTTCAACAGCGTCTGCCGTGGGTTCGTGGTGGAACCGCAAGAGCGATGTTGAGATTGATGTCGTGGCGCGAGACAAGAAGGGCTACACCGTTCTAGGGTCGTGTAAGTGGCTTGCCAAGCCAGTGGGAACGGCCGTCTTCGACGATCTACGCGAGGGCCAACGCGTCCTAGGGCCAAAGGCTGCTCAGGCCGAACTCGTGATCTTCTCGAAGAGCGGCTTCGCGCCGGAGCTTGAAGAGCGAGCAGCGAACGAAGAGGTTCATCTCGTGCCTGTCGGTGCCCTCTACGAATAAGCCGGTCAGCGCTTTGCGCTTGTTCTCAAGTAGTTCGGGGCGCAGGGCCGAACGTTTCAGGGAGAGGGTGAGAACGACGTTTTCAGTCGACCTACCTGAGATCAGCGACACACGGAAGAATCGCTGTATCTATGCGGTATTCCAGGGCGCGCGAAATATGAGAACAGTGTCAGTGGCGTCTACGTGAGAACAACGGAGCCCCCGCAGGCGCGGTGGTGGGCGGTGCGCCGCGCCCACAGCAGGCGGCCGGCGACGTACACGTGTCCGCTCTGTGGAAAGCGGTTGCACGCGATGAGCGAGCACGTGCTGATCGCGCCGGAGGACGACGCCTCGCGCCGGCGGCACGCCCACACCTCGTGCGTCGCGCGGGCGCACGAGGCGGGGCGGCTGCCGACGCTCGACGACTGGCGCCGCTCGACGGGCCACCGGCGAGGGTGGCTCGCGCGGCTCCTGGGACGCTAGGCGGCTTCGCCCGGCGGACGCGGGCCGTGATGTGATGATCTGGTAAATCTGGAACTTGACATGTCTCCGGATTTCGTCAATCCAATACTTGACAAACAGCGAACTATAGGTAATCTAGGCCTTGACCATGGCTCGGAGCTCTGAACTTGCGCGCGCTGTTCTCGACGAGCGCCTTGTAGCGTTGCGTGACGTGGTGCCCCTTGCACCGCCACGCGGCTGGATCCGTGCAATCCGCGAGGCGCTTGGCATGACGCTCGCTGATCTCGGGCGTCGACTCAACGTGACGAAGCAGGCCGTTCTTCAAATGGAGACTTCGGAGGCCGACGGCTCGATCCGGCTGGCGACGCTTCGTCGGGCAGCGGAGGCTCTCGATTGCACGCTCGTTTACGCCCTCGTCCCGAACGGGTCTCTCGATGAGACCGTCGATCATCGCGCCCGCACCGTTGCTACGCGCGACGTCGAGCGTGCTCACCACACCATGCTCCTCGAGGCCCAGGCTGGAGGAACGGAGGACCGAGAGAGACTGGTCGAAGAGTTCGCCGAGCAGGTGAAGGACTCCCGCGATCTCTGGCGTGATTGAAGGATGCATTACCTTGCCGGCCTTCGCGACGGTCAGACTCCGCTGGACCCGGACGAAACGAGCGGCCTGATTCCCTCATGGGTGGCGACAAGCGTCGACCTCGACCGGGTCGAGCAGGAGGGCATCGCGCAGGCAATCGGCTGGGCTCGTGTCCGGCGTCCCCGGACTACCGACATTTTGACCGAGGCGTTCGCGCGCCAACTGCACAAGCGGATGTTCGGCGAGGTCTGGAAGTGGGCTGGGAAATATCGTGTGACGAGCAAGAACATTGGCGTCGATCCCGCCTCCATCACGCAGGAGATCGCGAAGCTGATGGAGGACGCCCGGTATTGGGTCGGCGAGCACTCCTTCTCGACCGCTGAGGCGGCCGTACGCTTCCACCATAAGCTCGCGTGGATTCACCCTTTCCCGAACGGGAACGGCCGCCACTCGCGCTTGGCCGCCGACCTGCTCGTCGCCGCACTTGGCGCGCGTCAACTCTCGTGGGGGAGCGAGCTCGCCGGCGATCCCGCTGCGGCGCGAACCGAGTACATTGCTGCGCTTCGGGAAGCCGACGCGGGGGACCTTGAGCGGCTTGTCGCCTTCGCGCGGCGTTAGAGCTCGCCCGGCTTCGCGATCCGGTAGAACGGCGGGCCGAGTCCGGCCTGGTTGATCGCGAAGAAGAGACCGATGTGGTCCTCGACGAGGCGCGCCTTGTCGAGGCCGCCCACGTAGACCGGGTCGTAGCCGGCGTCGCGGATCAGCTGCTCGGTCACCTCGCGGGCCTCGTCCTCGGCCGCGTAGAGGTTGCTCGGCTTCGCGCGCTGGTTCCCGATCTCGTCGTAGAGCGCGGCGAAGTTGATGTTGAACGACTTTGCGGTCGGGCCGCCCACGATCGACTTGACCTCGTGCGCGAGCGACTCGAACTGCTCGTCGCGGCCGGCGAACGCGTTCGTCGCGTCGATCGTCAGCTTGCCCTCGATGCCGGTCACCTTGCCGAGCGCGTCCGCGATCGCGCCGGACGGCACGGCCACCACGACGACGTCCGCGTCGGACGCGTCCCCACCGTCGCTGCCGAGTGCGGTCACGTCGTGGCCGGCACCCTCCCACAGCTTCGCGAGCCCGCCGCCGACGTTCCCTCTGCCCACGACCGTGATCTTCATGGCTCCCTCCTCGAGAGAAACTTGTGCGCGCAAGTATACTCGAGGAATGGAGCTCGGTGTCTTCACCTTCGCGGAGCTCGGCGAGACGACCGCTCCCGAGCAGCGCCTGCGTGACCTGCTCGAGGAGATCGAGCTCGCCGACGAGGTTGGGCTCGACGTCTTCGGCGTCGGCGAGCACCATCGCCCCGACTTCGCGGTCTCGGCGCCGGCGGTCGTGCTCGCGGCGGCCGCGACCCGGACGAAGCGCATCCGCCTGACGAGCGCCGTCAGCGTGCTCAGCTCGGACGACCCCGTGCGCGTCTTCCAGGACTTCGCGACGCTCGACCTGCTCTCCGGCGGCCGCGCGGAGATCATGGCCGGCCGCGGCTCGTTCATCGAGTCGTTTCCGCTCTTCGGCTACGACCTGCACGATTACGACGAGCTCTTCGTCGAGAAGCTCGAGCTGCTCTTGGCGCTGCGCGAAGCCGAGCGCGTCACCTGGTCGGGGAGGCACCGCGCGCCGCTCGACGACCTCGCCGTCTACCCGCGCCCCGTGCAGGAGCGGCTGCCGGTCTGGATCGCGGTCGGCGGCACGCCCGAGTCGGCCGTCCGCGCCGGCGCGCTCGGGCTGCCGATGGCGCTCGCGATCATCGGCGGCCTGCCCGAGCGGTTCGCGCCGTTCGCCGAGCTCCACCGGCAGGCGGCGCGCGAGGCCGGGCACGGCGTGCTGCCGCTGAGCATCAACTCGCACGGCTACATCGCCGAGACGTCGCAGGCCGCGGCCGACGCAGCGTACGGCCCGTTCGCCGAGGCGATGAACCGGATCGGCCGGGAGCGTGGCTGGCCGCCGCAGACGCGGCAGGACTTCGACGCCCAGCGCACCCTTCGCGGCGCCTCGTTCGTCGGCAGCCCGCAGGAGGTGATCGAGAAGATCCTCTTCCAGCACGGGATCTTCGGCCACGATCGCTTCATGCTCCAGTTCACGGTCGGTTCGATGCCCCACGCGGGCGTGATGCGCTCGATCGAGCTCTTCGGCACCGAGGTCGCGCCGGCGATCCGCGCCGAGCTAGGGCTCTAGCTCCACCGGGAGCGGCCGCGAGTGGACGACGACGAGCGTCTGCGTCGGCCGGGTCAGCGCGACGTAGAGATGGCGCAGGCCCTGGTCATGCTCGGCGATCAGGGCGGGCTCGACGACGATCACGTGGTCGAACTCGAGGCCCTTCGCCTGGCGCGGGGTCAGCAGCGGGACGCCGTCGTACATCGACTCGTGCGCGAGGGCCGGCTCGACGAGCTCTTCGGGGACGATCACCGCGACGAGACCGTCCTCTCGCGCGAGCCTCGCGGCCTCGTGGTAGGCCTCGGCGAGCAGCGCGCCCTCGGCGACGCGCCGGATCACCGGCTCCTGACCGCCGCCGCGGTAGGCGAGCGGCGGCTCGACGTCGGGCGCGATCGTCGCGAGCAGCGGCAGCGCGAGCTCCATGATCCGGCGCGGGACGCGGTAGGCGTGACGGAGTTCCTCGACGACCGCGTTCTCGCCGCCTGCGAGATGAGGGAGGACGTCGCCCCAGCTCCGGTACGCGACGACGCCGGTCGCCTGGGCGACGTCGCCGAGGATCGTGACGGCGCCGCCGCGCGCGCGGCGGGCGATCATCCGAAGCTGCATCGGGGTCAGGTCCTGCGCCTCGTCGACGATCACGTGGTCGTAGGCGCGCGGCGGCGACCCCAGCAGTGCGTGCGCCTCGTCCAGCAGCGGGACGTCCGCGGAGCTCCAGCCGGCGCTCCGCCGGCGGAGCAGGCGCTGCTCCTCGCCGGAGAGGAGCCCCTCCGCGGCCTCGGCGAGCTTTCCGGAGAGGAGACCGCGGACGAGCTTCTCCGGGAAGACGACCGGCCACGCGCGGTCGAGCACCCGGTTGAAGTACCCGTTCTTGCGCAGCGCCTGCTCGACCTCCTCTGCGTCCCGGTAGGCGCTCCCGCCGAGGACGCGCCCGTACTCCGCGTAGAAGCGGCGGACGAGGTTCATCCGGAACCGCTCGCGTGCCGCCGCCCCGGTGCCGAGCTCCTCCCGCGCCCGCTCGACGAGCTCGGCGACCTCGCGCCGCCGCACCGAGACGAAGGACCCCTCGAGCCGCAGCACGAGCTCTTCCGGCTCTGAGACGAGGCGGAGCTCGGCGGCCCGCCGCACGACCTCCGCGAGCCGCGTGTCCGCCTTCAGCCGCGCGACTTCGGGCGGATCGGCCAGTGTCACCAGGATCCCGTCGACGAGCTCGTCCACGGCGCGCTGCTCGACCGCGGTCTCGCCGAGCGCGGGCAGCACGTGCGAGACGTACTCCATGAACGTCCGGTTCGGGCCGACGACGAGCACGCGGCCGTGCGCGACCCGCTCGCGCTGCGTGTAGAGGAGCCACGAGGCGCGATGGAGGCCGACGGCGGTCTTGCCCGTGCCGGGGCCGCCCTGGATCACGAGCGGGCTGCCCGGATCGTGCGTGATCAGCCGGTACTGGTCGGCCTGGATCGTCGCGACGATGTCGCGCATGTGCTCGTCGCGGCTGCGGTCGAGCTCCTCCAGCAGGAAGTCGCCGACCGAGGCACCGTCGATCGACGAGCCGTCGAGCGACTCGTCGGCGATGTCGACGAGGCGCCTGCCCTCGGTGCGGAAGCGGCGGCGGAGCGTGACGCGCTGCGGGTCGGCCGGAGTCGCGGTGTAGAAGGGCCGAGCGGCCGGCGCCTGCCAGTTGACGACGACCTGCTGCTGCTCGTCGTCGTGGACCCAGCGGCGGCCGACGTAGAAGGGATGGTCGACGGCCTCGAAGTCGAGCCGCCCGAAGCAGAGTCCGCGCTCGGCGTCCTCGAAGGTCTGGAGGCGGCGCGCGCCCCACGCGTCGAGGGCGGCGGCGGCGACCTCGCCGTCGGCCGTGTCGCCCGCGTGGGCGACGGTCTCGCGCATCCGGTCGAGGCACGCGTACGCGTGGTCGACGTAGGCCTGCTCGCCGCTGAGGTCGGGGTGGCTCACGCGCCCACGGTACCCGGGACGCCCCGGCGGGCTCGAGTCGTAGAGAGAGCGTGAACCGCCGCGACTTCCTCGCCGCCGCAGTCGTCGCGCCGTTCGCGCTTCGCTCGGGGCGCGCCCTCGCCGGCGGCGAGCCGCTCGCGCTCGTGACCGCCGACATCGAGTCGAAGATCGTCGCCGTCTCGCTCTCGACCGGCCGCATCGTCCGCTCGATCTCGACCCTCGCCGGGCCGCGCAGCATCGAGGCGATCCCCGGCGGTGGCGTCGCGGTCGTCGCGCACACCGCCGTCGGCGCGGTCTCGGTCGTCGACGGGCGCGAGGTGCGCCACGTCTTCCACGACTTCTCGGAGCCGCGCTACACCGCCGCTCATCCCGACGGCGAGCACGCCTACGTGACCGACTCGGCGACGAGCGAGGTCGTCGCGATCGCGCCGGCGGGCAACCGGATCTTCGGGCGGGCCCATGTCGGCGGCTGGGCGCGCCATCTCACGATCGACGCGGACGGCCGCACCCTCTGGGTCGGGCTTGGGACGGAATCGGAGGAGGTCGCGGTCGTCGACGTCTCCGACCCGCGGCGGCCGCGACTCGTCCGGAAGCTCCGGCCGCCGTTCCGGATGCACGACGTGGGCTTCGCGCCGGACGCCTTCTGGGTCACCTCGGGCGCGGGCCGCGAGCTGGGCGTCTACGACCGCCGCGGCAGAATCCGCCTGCGCCTGCCCGCGGGCGCGCCGCCGCAGCACGTCACCTTCGGCCCCGGTGTCGCCTACGTCACGAGCGGCCCGGACGGGAGCTTCCGCGTCCACTCGCTCCGCGACGGGCGGCTGCTGCGCGAGACG
>DAISLG010000052.1:0-11902 GCA_036820565.1 Gaiellaceae bacterium
GAGATCAGGTCGGCCGGGGTCACGTCGAAGGCCGGGTTACGCGCGTTGAAGCGGGTCGAGAGCTCCGCCCCGTCGCGCTCCTCGATCGGGATCTCGTCGCCCGTCGCCGTCGCGAGGTCGACCGTCGAGGTCGGCGCGACGACGTAGAGCGGGATCCCATGGTGGTGGGCGAGCACGGCCAGCGAGTAGGTGCCGATCTTGTTCGCCGTGTCGCCGTTCGCGGCGATCCGGTCTGCGCCGGTGACGACCACGTCGACCTCACCCCCGGCCATCATCGCGGCCGCCGCCGAGTCCGCGATCACCGCGTGCGGGATCCCGGCGGCCTCGAGCTCCCAGGCGGTCAGCCGGCTTCCCTGGAGGAGCGGCCGCGTCTCGTCGACGAGGACGCTCTCGAGGAGGCCCCGTTCCCAGGCGGCGCGCAGCGCCCCGACCGCGCTGCCGTAGCCGCCGGTCGCCAGGCCGCCGGCGTTGCAGTGGGTCAGCGCGAGCGTGTCCGGCAGGAAGAGGTCTGCCGCGTGCGCCGACATGCGGCGGCAGCAGTCGACCTCATCGGCGTGGAGCCGGCGCGCGTGCTCCGGCGTCGGGTCGTCGCGCATCTCGGCGAGCGCCCACGCGAGGTTGACCGCGGTCGGTCGCGACTCGCCGAGCACGCGTGCCGCCTCGTCGAGGTCGTCACCGCGCAGGGCGGCGAGCGCGAGCCCGTACGCGGCCGCGATCCCGATCGCCGGCGCGCCGCGAACCGCGAGCGTGCGGATCGCCTCGGCGAGCTCCGGCACCGTCCGGCACTCGAGCTCTACCTCCTCGTCCGGAAGCCGGCGCTGATCGAGGAGGACGACCGTCGGCGGGTCGCCCTCCTCCAGCCGGATGATCCGCTCAGGCTCGAGCACGAAAGCGCCCTGAACCCTCAACGGGGTCAGACCCCGTTGAGGGAACTTGAGGGTTGCCGCCCGCGCCCGCTTCGGTCACGATTTTTTCCGGGTCGAGCGCCGCGCGAGCAGCGATCGGGGCGGAGCCGGGCTTTGCCCGGCGGGAGCCGAGGGCCCCATTCGGGAGACCCCGCGCAAGAAGGAGGGAGCCAACGAGGGAACCCTGGGTTCCCTCGTTTACGTCCCCTCGTCCCACGAGGCCAGGTACTTCGCCTGCTCCTCCGTGAGCTGGTCGATCGTGACGCCCATCGTGGCGAGCTTGAGCCGGGCGATCTCGTTGTCGATCACCGCCGGCACCGGATACACCTTCTTCTCGAGCGTGGCGGCATGCTCGACCGCGTACTCGGTCGCGAGCGCCTGGTTTGCGAAGCTCATGTCCATCACGATCGCCGGATGTCCCTCGGCGGCCGAGATGTTGACGAGCCGCCCGTCGGCGAGCAGGTAGATGCGCCTGCCACCGTCGAGCGTGAACTCCTCGACGAAGTTGCGCGCCTCTCGCGTCTCCGACGCAAGCGCTCGCAGCGCGGGGATGTCGATCTCGACGTTGAAGTGGCCCGTGTTGCAGATGATCGAACCGTCCTTCATCTGCTCCATGTGCTCCTTCGCGATCACGTGCTTGTCACCCGTCGCCGTGCAGAAGATGTCGCCGATCCTGGCGGCCTCGTCCATCGTCATCACCTCGTAGCCGTCCATCAGCGCCTCGAGCGCGCGCATCGGGTCGACCTCCGTCACGATCACGTGCGCGCCCATCCCGCGGGCGCGCAGCGCGACGCCCCGGCCGACCCAGCCGAAGCCGGAGACGACGAAGCGCTTTCCGGCGATCAGCACGTTCGTGGCGCGGATGATCCCGTCGATCGTCGACTGGCCGGTGCCGTAGCGGTTGTCGAAGAAGTGCTTCGTGCGGGCATCGTTGACCGCGATCACGGGGAAGGCGAGGGCGCCGTCGGCCTCCATCGCCTTCAGCCTGATCACGCCGGTCGTCGTCTCCTCCATGCCGGCGATGATGTCGCCGAGCTGCTCGCGGCGGGCGCTGTGGAGGACGCTGATCACGTCGGCGCCGTCGTCCATCGTCAGCTGCGGCTTGTGGTCGACCGCGGCCTCGATGTGCTGGTAGTAGGTCTCGTTGTCCTCGCCCTTGATCGCGAACGTGGAGATGTCGAACTCGTCCACGAGCGCGGCGGCGACGTCGTCCTGGGTCGAGAGCGGGTTCGAGGCGCAGAGCACCACGTCCGCCCCGCCGGCCTTCAGCGTCCGCATCAGGTTCGCGGTCTCGCTCGTCACGTGCAGACACGCGGAGACGCGGTAGCCGGCGAGCGGCTGCTCGCGCTCGAAGCGCTCCCGGATCTCGGTGAGCACCGGCATCTGCCGGTCGGCCCAGGCGATCCTGCGCACGCCTTCGGCGGCGAGCGCGAGGTCTTTCACGTCAAATCTCTTCGTAGTTGCCATGCATCCCTTCTTCGATTGTTGGCGAGTCTAGGCGGCGAGGAGCCTCTCGTGCTTCGCCTGCTCCCATTCGAGAGCGGCGAAGTCTGTGCCGGCGAGCCACGATTCGACCGCCGCGCGCAGCGCCGGCTCGTGCCGGAGGCGCAACGCGAAGGTGAGCTCGTCGAGGCCGACGCGGAAGCGGCGGCGCAGTTCGTGCAGCGCGCGGAGCTGGTTCAGCTCGCGTAGCCCGTAGACGCGGTAACCGCCACGGCTGCGGGCGGGCACGACGAGGCCGGCGCGCTCGATGTAGCGGAGCATTCGCGGCGACCAGCCCGTGTGGGCTGCTGCGGCGGTGACGGTCAGATCCACGGGCACAACCTTAACACAAATGTGTCAAGGTTCAGCGCGGCCGTACCGGTCCTCGAGCCGGACGACGTCGTCCAGGTGCGGAGTCGAGACCTCGAGGATCGTCGTGTCCTCGATCGCCGTGATCCGGTGCACGGTTCCCGGCCGGTAGCGAAAGGCGTTCCCGGGGACGATCACCTCTTCCTTCAGGGCCGCCTCACCCGCCTCGCCGAGCTCGAGCTTCGCCCGGCCGGACTGCACGTACCACGACTCGTCCTTCTGCTTGTGGAACTGGAGGCTGAGCGAGTGGCCCGCCTCGACGAAGAGGATCTTTCCGCAGTAGGCGTCCGAGAGGGCCCAGAGCAACTCGTGGCCCCACGGCTTGTCCGTGCGCTCGGTCGCGAACGCCCAGGCGTCGAGGCTCTCGAGGTTCGGCGAGTCCATCTCGGGCAAGCGTAATCCCCTACCCGCGGACGCGTGCCCGGTTCTGCGAGGGGCGCCATTCCGGGTGCGCGGCCATGTACTCCTCGGCCTTGTTCAGGTCCTTCGGGGTATTCACGGTCAGCCAGAGGCCCTCGTGCCGGAAGGCGTGCAGCCGCCCCTCCGCCGCGAGCGCCGGGAAGGTCGTCACCTCGTGGTCGCCGCGGTCGGGGAAGCGCTCGAGCGCCTCGTCGTCGAGGACGTAGGCGCCGCAGTTGACCCAGTGATCGAGCCGCGGCCCCTCGCGAAAGCCGGTGACGACGTCGCCGCCGTCGAGCTCGACGACGCCGAGGTGCGAGATGAGCGGCGCGACCGCGATCGTCGCGGCCGGCTTGCGCTCGAGATGGCGCGCGAGCAGCTCGGCGAAGTCGAGGTCGATCAATTCGTCGCCGTTCAGCGCGAAGACCGGGCCCGTCTCCTCCCTGTGGGTGGCGGCGAGCTTGATCCCGCCGCCGCGGCCGAGCGGCTCCGCCTCGGGGACGGCCACGATCTCCGCGCCCAGTCCCGAGAGCTTCGTCTGGAAGAGCCGGTCCTGGCCCTCCGCGCACGAGACGATCACGCGGCCGACTCCCGCCGAGACGAGCTGGCTGACCTGATACTCGGCGAGCGGGTGGCCCGCGATCGGCACCAGCGCCTTCGGCCGCCCGCCGGCCGCCGTGCCGAGACGCTCCGCCTTGCCGCCCGCGAGGATGATCGCCTCCACTACGCCGCCGCCTCCGGGCGGCCGATGCCCTCGTACGCGAACCCGGCCGCGCGGGTCGCCGCCGGATCGAGCAGGTTGCGGCCGTCGATGATCAGCGGCTGGGCCATCGCGGCCAGCACGTTGGCGTTCGCGAGCTCGCGCAGCTCGGGCCACTCGGTCACGATCACCGCGGCGTCGGCGCCCGTGACGGCCTCGAGGTACGAGTCGCAGAAGGTCGCGCCGTGGATCAGCTGCGTCGCGTCGGCGACCGGGTCCCAGGCGCGCACCTGGGCGCCCTCGGCCAGCAGGCGCGACGCGAGCACGATCGAGGGCGCCTCGCGCATGTCGTCCGTCCCCGCCTTGAAGGCGAGTCCGAGCAGGGCGATCTTCCTGTCGCGCAGCGTGCCGAGGTGCCGCTGGAGCTTCCCGATCACGCGACGCTTCTGGAGCTCGTTCACCTCGATCACGGCCGAGAGCAGCTGGAAGTGGTAGCCCGAGTTCGACGCGAGCTGCTTCAGCGCGAGCGAGTCCTTCGGGAAGCACGAGCCGCCGTAGCCGATCCCCGCCCGCAGGAAGTGCGGGCCGAGCCGCTGGTCGAGCCCGACGCCCTCGGCGACCTTGACCACGTCGGCGCCGGTCGCCTCGCAGACGTTCGCGATCTCGTTGATGAAGCTGATCCGCGTCATCAGGAACGCGTTCGCGGCGAGCTTGATCATCTCGGCGGAGTTGACGTCGGCGCGCACGATCGGCGCGCCGAGCTGCTCGTAGAGCGAGGCGACGGCGTCCCCGTCAGCCGCGTCGAAGGCGCCGACGACGATCCGGTCCGGGTGCATGAAGTCCCGCACGGCTCGGCCCTCGGCCAGGAACTCGGGGTTCGAGACGTAGCCGAGGTCGAGCCCGCGGCCCGCGAGCCCGGCGCGCACCTTCTCGCCGGTGCCGACGGGGACGGTCGACTTCATCACGAGCACGGTTCGGCGCTCGAGCCGCGGCAGCTCGTCGACGACCGTCCAGACGCGCGAGAGGTCGGCGTCGCCGGAGTAGGTCGGCGGGGTGTCGACGCAGACGAACAGGAAGTCGGCGTCGCGGGCGACCTCCTCGACGTCGAGCGTGAACGAGATCCGCTCGGCGTTCCGCTCCAGCAGCTCGGGGATCTCCGCCTCGTGGAACGGCAGCTCGCCGTTTCGCAGCGACTCGATCTTCTCGGGGACGACGTCGCGGACGACCACCTCGTGGCCGAGCTCGGCGAAGCACGCCCCCGTGACGAGGCCCACCCAGCCGGCCCCGAAGATCCCGACCTTTGCCACGGCGAGACCCTAACGCCCTGGTGTTAACGGTTTGAGACCCTTGGCGATCGCGAGCATCGTCTCGTTCGAGAGGGAGTCGAGGAGCGTGTTCACGACCCAGTAGGTCGCGCCGTTCGCACGGAGCACGGCCATGTGCAGGTGCGGCCCGTTGAAGTAGAGGTCGAACACGCGCCCGCCGATCGCGCGGTGGAAGTTGCGGTCGGAGAGGACGGGCGCGCCGTCCCACGAGGTCTCCTCGATCCCCCAGTACTCGGTCGCCCCGGTGCGGTAGACGAGGCGCACGGCCTTCTCGCCCTTCTTGATCGCGTAGAGCCGGACGGGCTTCTCGGCGTCGAGCACCGACGAGCGCTCGATCATGGTCGGCACCTCGAGCTTGAACGGGACACGCCGGGCGAGCGGCGCGAGCAGCCTCTGGGTGGGCGCCCGGTCGAGGACGACGTTCGGCGGCGACCGCTTCGGGATGCTCTTGGCCGGCGCGCCGCCGATCGTGCCGTGGAAGGTCGTGCCGACCACGACGTCCACGGCCGCCCCGGGCGAGATCGGGCCGATCTCCGGTGGCATCGGCTCCAGGTCCGCCGGCTGGAACAGGGTCTGGAGCACCTTCGCCGCGGCCTTCGCACCCTTCCGGGCCGGGTCGAAGTAGACCTTGGAGTGGAAGTAGTCCTGGGCCGGAGCGTTCGCGGAAACGCTCGGCGTGACGATCTTGTAGCCGTGCTGGGCGAGCTGGAAGGCAGCGTTCCCGGCCGAGCCGGGCACGCCGTTGCCGTTGAGGACGGTCACGCGCACCGTCTCGGGCGGCGGCGCCTTCGTCTTCACCTTGTTCCCGAGCGCGACCGCGGTGGCCACCTTCGAGGCCTCGATGTCGGGGTGCTGGAAGTCGTCGATCGCGTTCTGGACGTCCGACTGGCTCGCGAGGACGTCGAAGGACGAGTCCTGGCCGAGGTTCTGGAACTTCGCCTGGAAGAAATGGCCGGGCGGCAGCGCGTAGGCGAAGAGCGCGTAGCTGAGGACGGTCTTGCCCGAGAGGGCCGAGCTGCCGCCGACGCCGACCTCGACGTTCTGGGTGATCGCGGAGAGGATCCCCGGCAGGCTCGTGGGATGGAACTGCTGCGAGATCTGCTCCTTGAAAGCCCGAACGAACTGCTGCTGCCGCGCGAGGCGGTAGAAGTCCGAGTCGGTGTGGCGGAAGCGGACGAAGTCGAGCGCCTGCGAGCCGCTCAGCCGCTGGTAGCCGGGCTGGAGGTCGATCGTCGCGTAGTTCGAGACGCCCCGGATCGCGCCGGCGTTGTTGTTGAAGTAGCGCCGGTCGACGTCGAGCCAGACGCCGCCGAGCCGGTCGACGATCTGCTTGAAGCCGTGGAAGTTGACGGTGACGAGGTAGCTGACGGGCAGGCCCGTCAGGTCCTTGACCGTCTGGAGCGTCCCTTTCGAGCCGCACTGGGCATACGCACCGTTGATCCGCGCGTGGAAGATCGGCTGCCCGGGGCAGTGGATCCCGACGTAGAGGTCGCGCGGGAACGAGAGCATCGAGATCGACTTCGTCGACGGGTCGGCGCGGAGCAGCATGATCGTGTCCGACCGGGACGAGAGGCCCGACTCGACGCCGGCGCGGTGGTCGTAGCCGACGACGAGCGCGATCGCCGCCTGGCCGGGGAGCTTCACGTCGAGCTCCTTCTGCGCGATCTTGACGTCGGTCGAGTGCGCCCGGACGGCGGCGACGGTCTGGTGGAAGTAGAGGTACGCCCCGCCGGCGACACCGAGGGCAGCGGAGAGCACCGTCAGCAGCGCGACCAGCATGATCCGGCGGAAGAGCTGCAGACCGGTGCGGCGCGGCGGCTCGGGCTGGCGGTAGCGGATGACGCGCGTCAGCGTCCCGGGAGGAACGACGGCGTGGCCGTTCCCATTCAGGGTCGCGCCCCGCCCGATTCCTCTCTTCAGCGTCGTCCGCATACGTGAAAGAGGCGCCTCAGCGCCTCGCGGACAGGATAGCGGCCCAGTAGGAGGGACTCAGCTGTCGTAGCTCAGGTTGGGGCTGAGCCAGCGCTCCGTCTCGGCGACGGTCTGGCCCTTGCGGGCCGCGTAGTCCTCGACCTGGTCGCGTCCGATCCGGCCGACGGAGAAGTAGCGGGCCTCGGGATGGTGCAGGTAGATGCCGCTGACGCTCGCCGCCGGGGTCATCGCGTACGACTCGGTCAGCTCGATCCCGAGCTCGCGCGCTCCGAGCAGGTCGAAGAGCTTGCCCTTCTCCGTGTGGTCCGGGCACGCCGGGTAGCCGAAGGCCGGCCGGATCCCGCGGAAGCGCTCCGCGAGCACGTCCTCCCGCGGCGGCAGCTCGGCCTCGTAGCCCCACTCGCGCCGGGCCTCGGCGTGCAGGTACTCGGCGAACGCCTCGGCGAGCCGGTCGGCGAGCGCCTGCACCATGATCGAGCGGTAGTCGTCCAACTCGGCCTTGTAGCGGGCGACGACGTCCTCGGCGCCGATCCCGGCGGTGACGGCGAAGGCGCCGACGTGGTCTCCGGCCGGCGCGACGAAATCGGCGAGCGACCGGTTCGGGCGGGAGTCGCCGTAGGCCTGCTGCTGGCGGAGCATCGAGAAGCGGACGCCGCCGTCGAGCTCGATGTCGTCGCCCTCCGCGGCGGCGGGCCAGAAGCCGTAGACGCCGCGCGCGCGCAGCAGCCCGCCCGCGACGAGCTCGTCGAGCAGCTCGTTGGCGTCGTCGAAGAGGTCGCGCGCGGCGGGCTGCTCGAGGATCGCGGGATACTTCCCCTTCAGCTCCCAGGCGTGGAAGAAGAACTGCCAGTCGATCCACTCGCACAGCGTCGCGAGGTCGGGCTCGGCGACGCGCGTGCCGGTGAAGCTCGGCGTCGGCAGGTCGGAGAAGTCGAGCCGCTGGCGGTTCGCGAGCGCCTCGCGGTAGGGCAGCAGCGGCCGCCGCTCCTTCTCGGCGTGCTGCTCCCGGAGCCGGCCCTGCGTGTCGCGGTTCTCGCGGTCGAGCTCCAGCTTCCGGCCCGGGTCGAGCAGGTCGGAGACGACGCCGACGACACGCGACGCGTCGAGGACGTGCAGCGTCGGCTGGGCGTAGGCCGGGGCGATCTTGACGGCCGTGTGCTGACGGGAGGTCGTCGCCCCGCCGATCAGCAGCGGCAGATCGAGCCCGCGGCGCTCCATCTCGCTCGCGACCGCGACCATCTCGTCGAGCGACGGCGTGATCAGCCCGGAGAGCCCCACCACGTTCGCGCCGACCTCGGCTGCGGTATCGAGGATCCGGTCGGCCGGCACCATCACGCCGAGGTCGATCACCTCGTAGTTGTTGCAGCCGAGGACGACCCCGACGATGTTCTTGCCGATGTCGTGGACGTCGCCCTTGACCGTCGCGAGCACGACCTTGCCCTGGACGCGTTCGGCCGCGCCCTTCTCGGCGGCCATGTACGGCTCGAGGTAGGCGACGGCCTGCTTCATCGCGCGGGCGCTCTTGACCACCTGCGGCAGGAACATCTTTCCCGAGCCGAACAGGTCGCCGACGATCTTCATCCCGTCCATCAGCGGCCCCTCGATCACGTCGAGCGGCCGGGCCGCGCCCTGCCGCGCCTCCTCGGTGTCCTCGACGATGAAGTCGACGATCCCGTGCACGAGCGCGTACGCGAGCCGCTCTCCGACCGGGGTCTCGCGCCAGCCGAGGTCGAGCACGCGCTTCGTCCCCTCGCCGCGGTATTCGTCGGCGAGCGCGACCATCCGCTCGGTCGCGTCGGGGCGGCGGTTGAAGATGATGTCCTCGACGTGCTCGAGCAGGTCGGGCGGGATGTCCTCGTAGACGACGAGCTGGCCCGCGTTGACGATCCCCAGGTCGAGGCCGGCCTGGATCGCGTGGAAGAGGAACGCCGAGTGGATCGCCTCGCGGACGGCATCGTTGCCGCGGAACGAGAACGAGAGGTTCGAGATCCCGCCCGAGGTGTGCGCACCGGGGCAGCGCTCCTTGATCAACGGGAGCGCCTCGATGAATGCCTTGCCGTACCCGGCGTGCTCCTCGATCCCCGTCGCGATCGCGAGGATGTTCGGGTCGAAGACGATGTCGTCGGGCGGGAAGCCCTCGGCGACGAGCAGGTCGTACGCGCGACCGCAGATCGAGACCTTGCGCTCGATCGTGTCCGCCTGCCCCTGTTCGTCGAAGGCCATCACGACGACGCCGGCGCCATAGCTCCGCACGATCCGCGCCTGCTCGAGGAACTGCTCCTCGCCCTCCTTCAGGCTGATCGAGTTGACGATCCCCTTGCCCTGGATGCACTTGAGCCCGGCCTCGAGCGTGCCGAAGCGCGAGCTGTCGATCATCACGGGGATCCGCGCGACCTCGGGCTCGGTCGCGATCAGGTTGAGGAAGGTCGTCATCGCCCGCTCCGAGTCGAGCAGGTCGGTGTCGAAGTTCACATCGAGGATGTTGGCGCCGCCGCGCACCTGCTCGAGCGCGACCGCGACGGCGCCCTGGTAGTCGTTCGCCTCGATCAGCCGCCGGAACCGCGCCGAGCCGGTCACGTTCGTTCGCTCGCCGACCATCACGAAGCCGGTGTCGGGGCCGATCTCGAACGGCTCGAGGCCGCTGAACCGGGTCGCGGCGCGTCTCTCCGGGACACGTCGGGGGGTCAGACCCCGGGCCGCGTCCGCAATCGCCCTGGTGTGCTCCGGCGTCGTCCCGCAGCAGCCGCCGACGACGTTGAGGAAGCCCGCCTCCGCGAACTCGCGCAGGAAACGGCTCGTGTCGTGCGCCTGCTCGTCGTAGCCGCCGAAGGCGTTCGGCAGCCCCGCGTTGGGATGGCACGAGGTGTAGGCGGGGACGATCCGCGAGAGCGTCTCCACGTACGGCCGCATCTCGGTCGCGCCGAGCGAGCAGTTGATCCCGACGATCAGCGGTTCGGCGTGCTCGACCGACGTCCAGAACGCCTCGGCCGTCTGCCCCGAGAGCGTGCGGCCGCTGCGGTCGACGATCGTCACCGAGATCCAGAGCGGGACCCGCGGCGCGACCTCCTTCGCCGCCGCGATCGCGGCCTTCGCGTTCAGCGTGTCGAAGATCGTCTCGACGAGCAGGAGGTCGACCCCGCCCTCGACGAGCCCGCGGATCTGCTCCGCGTACGCGTCCCGCACCTGGTCGAACGAGACGGTCCGGAACGCGGGGTCGTCGACCTTCGGCGACAGCGACAGCGTCACGTTCAGCGGCCCGACCGAGCCGGCGACGAAGCCGCCGTGCTCGTCGGCGGCCGCGCGCGCGAGCCGCGCCCCCTCGACGTTCATGTCGTGGACGGCGGCCTCGAGCCCGTAGTCCGCCTGCCCGATCGAGGTCGCGGTGAACGTGTTCGTGGTGGCGATCTGCGCGCCCGCCTCGAAGTACTCGCGGTGGATCCCGGCGACGATGTCGGGCCGCGTCAGGTTGAGCAGGTCGGGGTCGCCCTTGACCGAGAGCGAGTGGTCGGCGAAGCGCTCGCCGCGGAAGTCCTCCTCGGTCAGGCCCCGGCCCTGGAGCAGGACGCCCCAGGCGCCGTCGAGCACGACGATCTGCTCCGCCAGGAGCTCCCTCAGCCGTGTCGTCGTGTCCGTCGCCGCCATCCGTCGCTCCCGCGCCCAAAGAGGTCGGGAGCCGGGGCTCGCGGGCTCTTTAGGCGTTTTTTAGACTGGTCGCCAAGCTGCCGTCAAAGCTTTCCAGGTCGAGCAAGGGTACCAGCCTGTTACGGCCCGCCGACGACGTTCAGCTGATTTTCGGCGTGACGGATCCGCTGCTCGATCTGCCAGCGGTCTGCGATCGAGTCGCCGCTCTCGATCCGCTCCAGCTCGGCACGGGCGGTCTCGAGCTGTTCCCGCGCGCGGGCCGAGTCGATCTCCTTCGCGTCGACCGCGTCGTCGACGAGCGCGATCGCGCGGTCCTGCTCGACCTTGAAGAAGCCGGGGCCGGTCGCGAACTCCTGCACCTGGCCGCCGGCGTGGACGCGCGTCGAGCCCGCCTTGAGCATGGCGATGAGCGGCGCGTGGCGCGCGAGCACGCCGATCTCGCCGGCCGCACCGGGGACGATCACCATCTCCGCTTCGCCCTCGAACGCGGCCCCCGAGGGGGTGACGAGCGAGAGGTCGAACGTCTTGCGGGCCACTTAGGCGGCCACGGCCGTCTTGCCCTTCTCCACGGCGCCCTCGATCGGGCCGACCATGTAGAAGGCCTGCTCGGGCAGCTCGTCATGGCGCCCCTCGAGGATCTCGACGAAGCCGCGGATCGTGTCCTCGAGCTTGACGTACTGGCCCGGGATGCCGGTGAACTGCTCGGCGACGAAGTTCGGCTGCGAGAGGTAGCGCTGGATCTTGCGCGCCCGCGCGACCGTGACGCGGTCCTCGTCCGAGAGCTCCTCGACGCCGAGGATCGCGATGATGTCCTGGAGCTCGCGGTAGCGCTGGAGCACTTCCTGGACGCCCGTCGCCGTCTCGTAGTGCTCGGCCGAGACGATCCCCGGCTGGAGCGCTCTCGAGGTCGAGTCGAGCGGGTCGACGGCCGGGTAGATCCCCTGCTCGACGATCGCGCGCGAGAGCACCGTCGTCGAGTCGAGGTGGGCGAACGTGTTCGCCGGCGCCGGGTCGGTCAGGTCGTCGGCGGGGACGTAGATCGCCTGCACCGAGGTGATCGAGCCCGAGCGAGTCGAGGTGATCCGCTCCTGGAGCTGCCCCATCTCGGTCGCGAGCGTGGGCTGGTAGCCGACGGCGCTCGGCATCCG
>DAISLG010000053.1:0-11869 GCA_036820565.1 Gaiellaceae bacterium
GATCGACTCGAGCATCTTCAGGAACGTCTGCGTCGTCAGGTCCTCGGCGTCGTGCTTGTTCCCGACGGAGACGTGCAGGTAGCTGTAGATCCGGTCGAAGTGGAGGAGGTAGAGCTCCTCGAGCGCGTCGCGGTCGCCCCCCTGCGCGAGCTCGACCAGCCGCCGTACCTCCTGGGTCGACGCGCCGCGCTTCTCGGCGGCGTCCTGCGTGACGTCCTCGCTCATGGACCAGAGATGCCCTCCGCCGGGCGGCCCCTAACCCTCCTACGAGTCCGTCAGCGCGCCGAAGCCGACCCGCGTCTCGCGCATGAACCGCTTGACGTAGACGATCCGGCGCACCGCGAAGGTGTAGAAGCCGTCCTCGGCCTCGAGTGAGATCGCGCCGTCCTCGCCGCCCATGGCGCGCTCGAGATCGTCGACCGTCGAGCTGGGGACGAGCACGCTCATCGCGGCGCCGCCCTCGAAGCCGATCTCGATGCGGATGCGGTCGTGGTCAGGCAACGGACACGAGCTCCGAGAGGACGCCGTGGATCGCGTCGGGGTGGACGAAGGCGACCTGGAGCCCGAACAGGCCCCGCCGCGGCTCGGTGTCGATCAGCTCGGCGCCCTCTGCCTCGAGCTCGCGCAGGCCGGCGCGGACGTCGTCGACCTCGTAGGCGACGTGGTGCATGCCCGGGCCGCGCTTCGCGAGGAACTTGCCGACGGGCGTCTCCTCGCCGAGCGAGGCGAGCAGCTCGACGCGGCTCGCGCCGACGCGCACGGACGCGGCCTCGACGCCCTGGTCGGCGACCGTCTCGCGTTGCTCGAGCTCGCCTCCGAAGAAGCGCTCGTAGGTCGCGACCGCCTCGTCGAGATCCTCGACCGCGATGCCGAGGTGATGAATGCCGCGGGCGACCACGCCGCGATGCTAACGACTCCGCGCCGCGCGGCGGCGGCTACTCGGCCTGGGCGGGCAGCACGCGGATCGTGCCGACCGTCTCGGACGCGCTCGACTCGGGCTCGACGTCGCCGAAGAGCGCGAGCAACTCGTCGCGGTTGAGCGTCTCCTTCTCGAGCAGCCCGTTCGCGACGCGGTCGAGCACGGAACGGTGCTTCTCGATCAGCCGGAGCGCCTCGCTGTAGGCCTGGTCCGTGAGCCGCGCCTGCTCGATGTCGCGCATCCGCTTCGTCTCCTCCGAGAGCGAGTAGTTGTCCGCGCGCATCGTCCGGGAGACGGCTCCGTCGGACATGCCGTACTCGAACACCATCGCGCGGGCGAGGCCGGTCACCTTCTCGAGGTCGCTCGCAGCGCCGTTCGTGACGCGCCCGAAGACGACCTGCTCGGCGGCGCGGCCCGCGAGCGTGACGACCATGAAGTCGATCAGCTCCTCCTTCGTGTGCAGGTAGCGCTCTTCGTCCGGCATGTTCAGCGTGTAGCCGAGCGCGTCGCCGCGGGCGATGATCGTCGCCTTCTGCACCTGCGAGACGGTGCTCATCAGGTGCGAGAGGAGCGCGTGGCCGCCCTCGTGGTAGGCGAGGATCCGCTTCTCCTTCTCGGTCACGACGCGCCGCTGCTGGAGGCCCGCGATCACGCGGTCCATCGCCGAGTCGAAGTCGGCCTGACGGATGTGCTGCTGCTCGCTGCGCCCGGCGTGGATCGCCGCCTCGTTCGCGATGTTGGCGAGGTCGGCGCCCGTGAGCCCGGCGGTCTGGCGCGCGACCGTCGCGAGGTCGACGTCCGCGTGGAGCGGCTTGCCGCGGGTGTGTACGTGCAGGATCGCCTCGCGCCCGGCGAGGTCCGGCGGCGAGACGAGCAGCTGGCGGTCGAAGCGGCCCGGCCGGAGCAGCGCCGGGTCGAGATCCTGGAGACGGTTCGAGGCGCCCATCACGACGACCTGAGCGCCGGTGTCGAAGCCGTCGAGCTCGACGAGGAGCTGGTTCAGCGTCTGGTCCTGCTCGCGGTTGAAGCCGTGACCGGTGCGGGCGGCGCCGACGGCGTCGAGCTCGTCGATGAAGACGATCGACGGCGCGTTCTTGCGCGCGACCTGGAAGAGCTTGCGGATACGCGACGCGCCGAGGCCGGCGAACATCTCGACGAACGCCGAGGCCGACTGGGAGTAGAACGCGGCTCCCGACTCGTGCGCGACCGCCTTCGCGATCAGCGTCTTGCCGGTTCCGGGCGGGCCGTAGAGCAGGATCCCCTTCGGCACGCGCGCGCCGAGGCGCTCGAAGCGCTTCGGGTCGCGCAGGAAGTCGACGACCTCCTGGAGCTCCGCCTTCGCCTCCTCGAGGCCGGCGACGTCGCTCCATTTCACGGCCGAGCTCGAGTGCGGCTGGATCGCCTGAGCCTTCACACGCGGCATCAGCTGCAGCGTGCGCCAGAGGAGATAGACGATCGCGCCGAAGAAGAGCACGGGGAGCCAGAGCAGCAGGTCGGACTGAATGCGGTTCCACGACCAGAAGGCGAGCATCGAGAAGCTCATCGGCAGCGCGCCGGAGGGCCTAAAGGCCCGCGGCGACCTCCGCCGCGGTCGAGAAGCGGACGCCGCTCCCGCGCCAGGCCGCGGTGCACGCGGCCACGCGGCCCTCGTCGAGCCCGCGCGCGGCGTCCTCGACGAAGACGACCCGCCGGCCGCGCGCGACGAGCCCGCGGATCGCCGCGTCGTCGCAGACGTCGGTCGCGACGCCGAAGACGATCACCTCGTCCGGATCGAGCGTGTCGAGCACCGCCTCCGCGTTCGGGTTCGTGAAGACGTCGAAGTGCTTCTTCAGCAGCAGGAACTCACGGCCGGCGAGCTTCTCCCGGGGGACCGGCATGAGCCCGAGCGGGAGCGGATCGGTCTGGTCGGTCTCCGGCACCTTGCGCGCGCCCGGGGTGCCGCGGAGGCAGTGCCGCGGATAGGTCGCCTGCCAGTCCGGCTCGTCGGAGATCTCCTCGTCGGTCAGCTCGTGGTCGTCGGCCGAGGCGACGTGCGGGATGCCCGCAGCGCGGGCGGCGTCGACCAGGAGCTTCATCGCCGGCGCAGCCTGCTCGGCTCCGGGGACGTAGAGCTTGCCGCCCGGGAGCACGAAGTCGGCCTGCGTGTCGACGTCCCAGAGGACTCTCACGTCACGAGCTCGAGCCTCGGGTTCGGCCGGAACTGGCGCCCGACCTTGGCCGAGGGGTGGCCGTCGGTGAGGACGACGTCGGCGGTGAAGTCGTTCGAGCCGCGCAGGAGCGACGAGCCGACGCCGTAGACGTCCGCGGGGACGTCGGCCGCCTCGAACTGGGAGATCCGGTCCGGGGTGAAGCCGCCCGAGACGACGATCTTCACGCGCTCGTAGCCGTTCTCGTCGAGGGCCGCGCGCAGCTTGCGGACGAGCCGCTCGTTGACGCCGCGCGGGTCGAAGTCGCCCATCTCGGCCCAGAGCGAGAGGTCGACGAGCGTGTGCGACGTGTCGAGCCGGACGCCCCAGAGGCGGTCGCCGAGCGCCCGCGCGACCTCGAGCGCGGTGCGGACCGAGTCGTTCTCGAAGTCGACGAGGACGATCACGTTCATGTCGGGGTCGGCGTACTCGGCGAACTTGCTCGCGGCGAGGACGGTGTTGCCACCGTAGGCGGCGATCAGCCCGTGCGGGACGGTGCCGAAGCCGCGGCCGCCCCACCAGGACGACTGCGCGTCGGTCGAGACGCCGATCGCGCCGGCGACGTGGGCCGCGTAGCCGTCGCCGGTCTGCACGAGGTGGTGGTCGTGCCGCGCGGGCATGAACAGGATCGGCTTCCCGCGCGCCGCCTTGACGACGCGGCGGACGTTCGTCGAGACGAGCGTGCGCCGGGCGAGCACGCCGAGGTAGACGGTCTCGAGGTGCGAGAAGAGCGTGTAGTCGCCCTCGATCGTCATCACCGTCTCCCACGGGTGGATCGTGTCGCCGTCGTAGAGCGCGTGCACGGTGAGCGCGTCCCAGTCGTGCGAGCAGAGCTTGAGAATCGCGATCGCCTCGTCCATCCCGCCGAGCACGGCCTCCTGCTTCTGGAACACCTGCATCACGACCCGGGGCGTGCGGCCGTCGCGCAGCAGCGTGTCGCGCGTGAAGTTGAAGTACGCGTCGGAGTAGTAGCCCTCGCGCATCTTCTCGACCGGGAGGTCGAAGATCTCCGGCGGCAGCCGCTCGGTGCGGGCCCGGACGCTCATCGCTCGAGCTCCAGGCAGGCGGCGAGGGCGGCGGCGGCGACCTCGAGCTGGTCGGCCGTCGGCTCGGCGGTGGCGAAGCGGTGCTGGAGTTCGTGCCCCGGCTTCGCGAGCACGTGCGAGAGGCGGCGATCCGGGTTCCGCGCCATCCAGGAGAAGAGCTCGGTCGAGAGGGCGACGGCGCCGACGGAGGCGGCCGCGCGCGCGGGACCTCGCAGGTGCGCCGGTGCCTTCGCGGCGATCGCGTTCCCGATCGCGGTGGTCGCCAGGAGCGGGCCGATCAGGTGCGAGCCACAGCGCTCGTGCTCCTTCGCGCGCGGCTCGCCGTGCTCGTAGGTGCCGATCGAGATGTGCTCGGCACCGTGGTAGGCGGCCAGCTCGCCGCCGCGGAGGGCGAGGACGGCGGGCGCGAACGAGAGCAGGCCGGCGACGAGCTCCTGGGTCGCCGGACCGAGCGAGCGCGAGTTGCGCACGACGCGGACGACGACGGCGCTCGCGAGCATCGAGGCGAGGACGGCCGGCCGCTCGAACGGGAGCCTCGCCTGCGGCAGCCGGCGGCGGACCTGCGGCAGGAGCGTCAGCACCTCCGCCAGCCGGGCGGGCCCGCGCAGGACCGGGTTCGAGACCGCGGCTGCCCGGATGCGCTTGCGCGCGGACGCCACCTTGATCTCCCCGTCGGGAAGCCGGACGGCACAGGCCCAGGCGTTCGGGCCGTGGACGAGGACGCCGTTCGGAAGCGCCATCCCGCCGAGACGGACCTTGTCGTTCATCGCCCTGAGCGTACCCGCAGCGCCTCCTGAAGGGTCGCAGCGACGTCGCCGCGCGCGAGCCGCTCGCCGTCGATCCCGGCCACGGGAACGATCTCGCGGATCGACGAGGTCAGGAACGCCTCGTCGGAGCGGACGAGCAGGCCGAGCGTGAACCGCCCCTCTCGCACCCGCAGGCCTCGCTCGCGCGCAAGCTCCGCGACGAGGCCGCGCGTCACCCCCGGCAGCACGCCGGCGCCGGCCGACGGGGTCGAGAGCACGTCGCCGTCGCGCCACCAGACGTTCGCGGTCGTCGCCTCGAGCACGACCTTGCCGGGCCCGAGGAAGAGCGCGTCGTCGGCGCCGCGCCGCTCCGCCTCGGCCTTCGCGGCCATGTTCAGCGCGTAGCTCGTCGCCTTCACGCCCGCGAGCAGCTCCGGGCCGATCCCGACGTCCATCGAGACGAGGACGATGCCACGAGCGCGCAGCTCGTGGAGACGAGGCGGCAGCTCCGAGACGATCGCCACGAGCGTCTCGGACGTCCGGAAGAGGCGGAGGACGGCGTCTCTCCCGTCGAGCAGGAGCGCGGCGAGCTCGGCTGCCCCGTCCGGCCGCGGCAGCCCGAGCTGCAGCGCCGAGTGCTCGAGCCGCTCGACGTGGCGGTCGAGCAGGAACGGCCTGCCGCCGTAGACCCGGATCGTCTCGAACGCGGCCGCCCCGCGGAGCAGCGCCTGGTCGGAGGCCGAGAAGACCGCCTCACCGGGCCGGACCACGCCGCGCCCCGCGATCGCTACCCCAAGTACCACGGTGTCACTACGTGTCATGCGTGCACCGGGCTCCCGATCGCCGCGAGGAGCGGCCGCGCCTTCACCCACGACTCCTCGATCTCCTCGGCCGGGTCGGAGTCCCAGACGATCCCGCCGCCGACCCACAGGTGGATCCGCTCCTCGGCGACGGCGAAGGTGCGGATCGTGAGGGCGAGGTCGAGGTCGCCGTTCGGGCGGACGGTTCCGAGCGCCCCCATCGACGCGCCGCGGCCGACCGGCTCGAGTGCCGCGATCAGGTCGATCGCCGCGATCTTCGGCGCCCCGGTGACCGAGCCGCCGGGGAACGTCGCGGCGAGGAGCTCGGCGAGGCCGACGTCCTCGCGCAGCGTCCCCTCGACCGTCGAGACGAGGTGCGTCACGCCCGCCAGCTCGCGCTCGACCATCAGCTCGGGCCAGCGGATCGAGCCGTGCTCGCAGACGCGCGAGAGGTCGTTCCGCTCGAGGTCGACGATCATCACGTGCTCGGCGGTGTCCTTCGGCGACTCGATCCGCTCGCCCGCGGGCCGCGTCCCCTTGATCGGCTTCGTCCGGACGCTCCGCCCGCGCCGGGAGAGGAAGAGCTCCGGCGAGGCCGAGACGACCGCCCAGCCGTCGCCGGCGAAGGGACTCGGATGCAGCGGCCGGAGCGGCCTGAGCCTGCCTGCGAGCGCTGTCGGTTCGCCCGTGAACGGTGCCGAGAGGTGCTGGACGAGGTTCGCCTGGTAGACGTCGCCGCGCTCGATCGCAGCTCGCACGGACACGACCGCCGCGGCGTAGTCCTCGGGGGACGACGTGCGCTCCCACTCCCCGATCTCCAAGTACCGGTCTGGTACGAGGTCGGTTCGAGTCGAGGGGCGAACCCGGCAGGCGAGCAGCGGCAGCGGGCACGGCTCCGGGGGAGCGGGAGCCGCCGTGCGGCGGAGCGATGCCGAGAGCCCGTACCCGAGGTAGAGCTCGGCCATGACGCCGTCGCGCCCCCAGAAGTCGCCGAGGTAGTCCTCGAGCGCCTCGAGCGCGCCCTCGGGCCGGTCGACTACGAGCAAATCGCGTGCGCCGCGTGGCGCAGGAACGAGACGCCGAGCTCGAGATCCGCGACGGGCACGCGCTCGTCGGCCGAGTGGATCAGGCGCGCAGCGACCTCGACCGGCATGGTGCGGCTCGGGAAGAAGCCGTATGCGACCGTGCCGAACGCCTCGCGCAGCCAGTGGCTGTCGGTGAACCCCGCCACGCAGATCGGCGCGGCGCGCGCGCCCGGATCGACCTCGGCGACGAAGGACTCGACCGCGTCCCAGAGCGGCGTCTCGAGCGGCGAGCGGGTCCCGCCCTGCGCCGCCCCGCGCTCGATCTCGTAGTCGCCCGGCCCGAGCCACTCGCGCACGATCGCCTCCGCCTGATCCGGTGTCTGCCCCGGGAGGAGCCGCGAGTCGACCGTGATCGCGCAGCTGGCGGGGATCACGTTCCGCTTGTCGGAGGCGTGGATCATCGTCGGCGACGCCGTCATCGCAAGGAGCGGCTCGATCAGGTCGGCCGCGAGCGGATGAACCGCACGGGCGCGCTCGAGCGCATCGCCGGCCGCCGGCACCTCACCGTCGAGCAGCACCGCGAGGAACGCCTCCGTCTCGGGCGTCAGCTGTGGGCCGACCCGAAACTCGCCGAGCCGCTCGAGGATCCGTGCCGCCTTGACGAGCGCGTTGTCGGCGATCCCGGGCATCGACGCGTGGCCGCTGCGGCCGCGGACGGTGAGCGTGAACGGCGCCGTCATCTTCTCGGCCACGGAGCAGAGCCAGAGCGGCTTCCCGCCGAGCTCGACCCGGTCGCCCGAGCCCTCGTTGACCGCGTAGTCGCAGCGAACCGCGTCCGGATGCTCCTGGCAGAGCCACTCGAGCCCGAAGCCCGCGCCGACCTCCTCGTCGGCGCACGCGGCGAAGATCAGGTCGCCCTCGGGCTCGAAGCCCTCGCGGGCGAGCGAGGCGATCGCGACGGCGCTCGCCGCGACCTGTCCCTTCATGTCGAGGGCCCCGCGGCCCCACACCTCGCCGTCGACGAGCTCACCCGACCACGGGTCGCGCTGCCACTCGGCCGGGTCGGCCAGCACCGTGTCCGTGTGCGAGAGCAGCAGCAGGCTCGGCCCGCCGCGGCCCCGGATCCGGGCGACGAGGTTGTCGCGGCCCGGCTCGCGCGCGTAGAGCTCGGTCTCGACGCCACTCGCCGCGAGGTAGTCGCGCAGGAGCTCGGCCGCCATCGACTCGTTGCCGGGGGGATTGACGGTGTCGACCTGGATCAACGCCTGGAGGAGCTGCGTGACCTCCCCGCTCACCGGCGCGTCCCGAGCACCAGCAGGTACTCGCGGTCGTGCGCGATCTCGTCCCCCGCCCGGTAGCGCTCCTCGAAGAAGTCGACCCAGGCACGGTGGAGCTCCTCGCGGCGCTCGCCGAGCGATTCGGCCAGCGTCTTCGTCGGCCCGTAGCTCGAGGAGAACATCTCCCAGTACTCCTCGCCCGAGGCGATCCGGAAGGTCGAGACGTGACGCTCGATCGTCAGCTCGAAGGTCTCGCCGAGCAGCTCGCGGACGCGCTCCTCTCGGCCCCAGTCGAACGGGCTCGACGGCGGCGGCCCCGGCTGGAACGGCGCCATCATCCGGAACATCTCGCCGAGGCCCCCCTCCGGCGTCCAGTTGGCGAGACCCAGACGGCCGCCGGGCCGCGTCACGCGCGCGAGCTCCCTCGCCGTCGCCTCGTGATCGGGCGCGAACATGATCCCGCAGGTCGAGGAGACGACGTCGAACGCCGCGTCCTCGAGCTCGAGCCGCTCGCAGTCGCCGACCCGGTAGTCGATCGCGACCCCGAGCTCGTCGGCCTGCCGCTTCGCCGTCTCGATCAGCACGGGCGCGAGGTCGACGCCGGTCACGTCGGCCCCCGCCGCCGCGGCACGCACGGAGACGGCGCCGGTCCCGCAGGCGAGATCGAGCCAGCGGTCGCCGTCCTCGGGCGCGAGTCGCGAGACGACGAGCTCGTGGATATCCGCGATCGTCTCCGTCACCCGCTCGTACGGGCCGTTGCCCCACATCACGCTCTGCCTCTGCTTCAGCTCCTCGAAACTCATCGTTTCCTCCCTGTCGTGAGTAGATACGGCCGCTCGCGCGGCTCCAAGTCGTAATACTCGACGAACGCGCGGTGCAGCCCCTCGCGCCGCTCATCGTCGATCGACTCCACCAGCAGCCTCATCGGCGGCGCCGAGCTCGTCATCAGCTCCCAGATCTCCTCGCCCGTCTCCTGTGGGTACACAAATCCGCGCCGCTCGAAGGAGAGCTCGAAGTCCCCGCCGAGGAGCGCCTCGACATAGTCCTCGTCGCCCCAGCGGAACGGCTCCCTGCCCTCGGCGGGATCATCGGCGAACGGACGGTAGACCTCGGCCAGGCCGCGGTCGGGGCGCCACGCGGTCAGCCCGAGGCGGCCTGCCGGCCGGCAGACGCGCGCGAGCTCGCGGGCGGTCGCCGAGTGGTCGGGCGCGAACGGGACGCCGAAGTTCGAGCAGACGACGTCGAAGCTGGCATCCGCGTACGGGAGCGCCTGCGCGTCGCCGAGATCCCAGGTGACCGGCACGTCCTGCGCCCGCGCCTGGGCGAGCAGAGCCTCCGTGATGTCGACCCCTGTGACCTGGGCTCCGGCGCGCGCGGCGCGGACGGCGAGCTCGCCGGTGCCGGTCGCAACGTCGAGCCAGCGCTCGCCGGGCCGCGGGTCGAGCCGTTCGGCCAGGTGGTCGTGAACCGGAGCGAACGCCTCGGCGATCCGCTCGTACGAGCCGGCGCCCCAGTCGACGGTCATGTCGCCGCCGCCCGGGTCAGCTCATTGCGGACGGCCCAGAGCTCGGGGAACCAGCGCTTGTGGAGCAGCCTGCCGAGCACCTCGACCGGCGTTCCCTGCGTCCCGATCACCTCGCCGCCGATCGTCCGCTCGACCGTCTTGAAGTGGCGCACGCGCCACATCGTCACGAGCTCGTCGAGCTCGAGCAGCGCCTCCGCGAGCGCGTAGAGCGGCTCCGGCTCGTGGCGGTAGAGCTCCAGCAGCGAGAGGCCGCCCAACTCCGCGTTGAACCGCTCCCAGAGCCCCGGTGCGAGCGAGTGGAGGCGCCGGAAGCCGGGCGAGTCGAAGCCGGCGCCGTGGCCGAGCTGCGTCCGCACCGCCGCGAAGTCGCGCGGGCTCATCCGCTCGAGCATCTCGAGGGCGTCCGTGACGAGGCGGAGGCAGAGCACGGCGCGCCCGAGCGAGCGGAGCGCCGCGCCCGCCTCCGCGTGGACCGCCTCCTCGACCTCGAAGCACGCGAGCTTGAGCCAGAGCTCCGACGACTGGTGGACGGTCGTAAAGAGCAGCTCGTCGCGGTGGTGCATCTCCTCGGCGCTCTTCTGGAGCGCGAGCAGCTCGTCCGTGCGCAGGTAGCGCTCGTAGTCCGTCGCGCCCGGGCCGTCGAGGATCGGCTGCGAGAAGTCCTCCGCCACCACGCGCGGAGCATACTTCGCGGCATGAGCGATCTCTTCGCCGACGCGGCCGGCCAGCGCCTCGCCGACCGCGCGCCGCTCGCGCAGCGTCTGCGGCCGAGGACGATCGAGGACTTCGTCGGCCAGCACCATGTCGTCGGGCCGCGCACCGCACTCCGCCTCGCGATCCAGGAGGACCGGCTCGGCTCGGCGATCTTCTTCGGCCCGCCGGGGAGCGGCAAGACCACCCTGGCGCGGCTCGTCGCCAACGCGACCGGCGCCCAGTTCGAGGAGCTCTCCGCCGTCTCGGCGACGGTCGCGATCGTCCGCGAGGTGCTCGCCCGCGCTCGTGAGCGGCTCGGCACGACGGGGACGCGGACGATCCTCTTCCTCGACGAGATCCACCGCTTCAACAAGGCCCAGCAGGATGCGCTGCTACCCGCGGTCGAGGAGGGGCTGATCACGCTGATCGGCGCGACCACGGAGAACCCGTACTTCGAGGTCAACTCTGCGCTCCTCTCGCGCTGCCAGATCTACGAGCTCGAGCCGCACTCGGACGAGGACCTCGAAGTGCTGGTCGAGCGCGGCGCCGCGGCGGTGGGCGCCGAGGTCCCGGCCGAGGTGAAGAGCCTGATCGCGACCCGCGCGGGCGGCGACGCGCGCAACGCGTTCAACATTCTCGAGCTCGCCTCGCAGACCGCCCGCGCCGAGGGGTCGCCGGTGACCGCGGCGCACGTCGAGGACGCCTCCCGCAAGCGGCCGCTCGTCTACGACAAGGGCGGCGACGCGCACTACGACTTCGTCTCGGCGTTCATCAAGTCGATGCGGGGCTCCGACCCCGACGCGGCCGTCTACTACCTCGCGGCGATGCTCGAGGGCGGCGAGGACGCGCGCTTCATCGCGCGGCGGATGATCGTGCTCGCCTCCGAGGACATCGGCAACGCCGACCCGCGGGCGCTGATGGTCGCGGTCGCCGCGGCGCACGCCGTCGAGCACGTCGGGCTCCCGGAGGCGCGGCTGAACCTCGCCCAGGCCGCGATCTACCTCGCACGCGCGCCCAAGTCGAACGCGAGCTACGTCGCGCTGAAGGAGGCCGCCGCCGACGTGCACGAGCGCGGGCACGTGCGCCCGCCCGACTCGCTGCGCGACGCGAGCTACGCGGGCGCGAAGAAGCTCGGCCGCGGCGCCGGCTACGTCTACCCGCACTCCGATCCAGCGGGGTTCGAGGTCGACCACCTCCCCGACGAGCTGAAGGGTCGCCGCTACTATCGTCCTTCGGGAAACGGCGAAGAGGGGGTCGACGATGGCGGTTGAGCAGGGTGACCAGGCACCGGACTTCGACCTCGTCGCGGGCAAGGACGAGCGGGTCACGCTCGAGCAGTTCCGCGGCCGGCGAAACGTCCTGCTCGTCTTCCACCCGTTCGCGTTCACCGGGATCTGCATGGCCGAGGCGAAGGAGCTCCAGGAGTCGATCGACCGTTTTCGCGACAGCGAGACCGAGGTGATCTTCGTCTCGTGCGACCCGATCTCGGCCCGGCTCGCGTGGAAAGAGCAGCTCGGTGCGGACTACACCTTCGCCTCCGACTTCTGGCCGCACGGCGCCGCAGCGATGGCCTACGGCGTCTTCGACGAGACGGTCGGCGCGAGCCGGCGCGGCACCTTCCTGATCGACAAGGAGGGGATCGTCAAGTGGGC
>DAISLG010000054.1:0-9636 GCA_036820565.1 Gaiellaceae bacterium
GCGCATCTCCTGCTCGAGCTCGCGGCTCTCGACGCGGCCGCCGCCGATCGGGTCGTGCGTCAGGTCAGACATCGAGGAAGCGGACGTCCTGGGCGTTCTGCTCGATGAAGACGCGGCGCGGCTCGACCTGGTCGCCCATCAGCCGCGAGAACCAGAGGTCGGCGCGGGGGGCGTCCTCGACGTCGACGCGGACGAGCATCCGCCGCGAGGGATCCATGGTCGTGTCCCAGAGCTGCTGGTAGTTCATCTCACCGAGACCCTTGAAGCGGCTGAGCTGGATCCCTTCCTTCGCGAGGTCGAGCGCCCGGTCCCGGAGAGCCTCGAAGGTCGCGGCCTCCTGGCGCTTCTTGCCGAGCCGGAGCGAGAACGGCGGCAGCCCGCCGGCGAGCTCGCGCAGCCGCTCGTAGGTGCGGCGGACGTGCGCGTAGATCGGCGACTCGAGCAGCTCGCGCGGGACGGCGAGCTCGTACGCGGCGCTCGTCTCCACCTCGACGACCTTGACCCGGACGGCCGCGTCGTCGGAGTCGACGACCGAGAAGGTGTGGCCGTTCGGCTCCAGCGCGCCGAGCAGCTCCGCGACGGCCTGCGGCGTGGCCGCGTCGGACTCGACGAGCCGATGCGTGATCACGAAGTCGGCAGCGTCGAGCCCGAAGTCCGACCGGAGCCGGGCCGACCAGCCTTCGAACTCGGCGAGAGCGCGCTGGAAGCGGGCGTAGCGCGTCTCGGTCAGCTTGATCTCGGTACCCTCGCGCGACCGGATCTCGATGTCCGGGAACTTCTCGCGCACGAGCAGCTCCTCGAGCTGCGAGTCCTTGACGAGGTACGTCTCCTGGTTCCCGAGCTTGACGAGGTAGAGCGGCGGCACCGCGATGTAGATGTGGCCGCGGTCGAAGAGCTCTTCCATGTGCCGGTAGAGGAACGTCAGGATCAGCGTGCGGATATGGGCGCCGTCGACGTCGGCGTCGGTCATCACGATGATCCGGTTGTAGCGGAGCTTGGCGATGTCGAACTCCTCGCCGATGCCCGTCCCGATCACCTGGACGAGCGCCTGGATCTCGGCGTTCGAGAGCACCTTGTTGATCCGGTTCTTCTCGCTGTTGATGATCTTCCCGCGCAGCGGCAGGATCGCCTGGTTCGACTTGTCGCGCGCCTGCTTGGCCGAGCCGCCGGCCGAGTCGCCCTCGACGATGAAGACCTCGGTCAGCTCCGGGTCCTTCAGCTGGCAGTCGGCGAACTTCTTCGCCATCCCGCCGCCGAAGGCGCCCTTGCGGCGGGTCAGGTCGCGCGCCTTGCGCGCCGCCTGGCGCGCGCGGGCCGCCGAGATCGCCTTCATGATGATCTGCTTCGCGTCGGTGGGGTTCTCCTCGAGGAACTCGGCGAGCCTGGCGTTGACGGTCTGCTCGACGAAGCCGCGCACCCAGGGGTTGCCGAGCTTCGTCTTCGTCTGGCCCTCGAACTGCGGCTCCCCGAGCTTGACCGAGATCACGGCGGCGAGCCCCTCGCGTACGTCCTCGCCCTCGAGGTTGTCCTCCTTCTCCTTGAGCAGCGGGCCGTGCTTCGGATCGCGCGCGTACTTGTTCAGCGTGCGCGTCAGAGCGGCGTTGAAGCCGGAGAGGTGCGAGCCGCCCTCGTGGGTGTTGACGTTGTTCGCGAACGAGAAGACCGATTCGACGTACTTCGTGTTCCACTGCATCGCGACCTCGACCTGGCCCTGCTCGTTGCCACCCTCGAAGTAGACGATGTGCTTGTGGACGGGGTCCTTGGCCTCGTTGATGTGCGCGACGAAGTCGCGGATCCCGCCCTCGTAGTGGAACTCGAGCCGCTCGCCGCCGGCGCGCTCGTCGCTGAGCGCGATCCGCAGGCCGCGCGTCAGGAACGCCGTCTCGCGCAGGCGCTGGGAGAGCGTTTCCATCGACCACTCGATCTCCTCGAAGATCTCGGCGTCGGGCATGAACGTGATCGTCGTGCCCGTGTCCGTCGACTCGCCGAGCGTCTGCATCTCGCCCTGCGGGACGCCGCGGGCGAACTCCTGGCGGTAGACCTTGCCGTTGCGGCGGACCTCGGCGATGAGGTACTCCGACAGCGCGTTCACGACCGAGACGCCGACGCCGTGCAGGCCGCCGGAGACCTTGTAGCCGTCGCCGCCGAACTTCCCGCCCGCGTGGAGCTTCGTCAGCACGACCGTGAGGGCGGGGAGGCCCTGCTCCTTCATCATGTCGACGGGGATGCCGGAGCCCCAGTCGGAGACAGTCACCGAGTTGTCCGGGTGGAGCGTGACGTCGACGCGCTCGTTGCGGCCGGCGAGGGCCTCGTCGACCGAGTTGTCGACGACCTCCGTGATCAGGTGGTGGAGCCCGCGCGCGCCCGTCGTGCCGATGTACATGCCCGGCCGGAGGCGGACCGGTTCGAGCCCCTCCAGGACGGTGATGTCTTTTGCTGAGTAAGTCGTTTCGGACATAGAAAAAGCCCTGCAAAAACCCTCTTTGCGGGCAAGACGAAGTGTATCAGACGGAACGGTCGGCGCGCGCCCTTGCGAGGCTCGCCGCGGCGGCCCGAGCAACCACTTTGCGAAGGTTTTCGTCGGCGATCCCGCCCGCGAGCTGCACGCCGCGCGCGCGATCCTCCAGACTGACCTCGACGGGGGCCGGGCGGGCCTCCTCGCCGACCTCCTCGCCGGCTTCCGGGAGCGGCCCGGGGGCGAAGCGGATCCGGGCCGGAGCGAGCGCCCCGAGCGACTCGCGGATACCCGCCTCGAGCTGCGCGAGCTCGAACGCCCACGCCGACGAGCTCGTGTTCACGAGCAGCGTCCCGTCCCGCGCGAAGCGGGCGGGCCAGGCGTTCCGGACGATCTGCTCACCGACGGCGGCCGGCCAGGCCGAGACCAGGGCGCCGATCCCGCCCGCTGGATCGAAGCGCCGGAGCTCGCGGCCGACCTCGTCATCGAGCCGATCCAGGGGTCACCTCCACGACCTGCGCCGGCTCGATCGGCAGCGCCGCTGCCGTCGTCGCCGTGATCATCGTCTGGCCGGCGAGCGCGACCCGCTCGGCGAGCGTGCGGCGGCGACCCGGGTCGAGCTCGGAGAGGACGTCGTCGAGCAGGAGCAGCGGCGGCTGCCCGCGTCCGGCCAGCACCTCCGCCTCGGCGAGGAGCAGGGCGAGCACCGACAGGCGCTGCTCGCCCTGGGAGCCGTAGCTCCGCAGGTCGCGGGTGCCGGAGCGGATCCGCACGTCGTGCAGGTGCGGCCCGAGCCCGGTCGCACCGCGCTCGACATCGCGTGCGAGCCGGGCCTCGAGCTGCTCCGTGGTCGGGGGCTCGCCCTCGTAGTCGAGCGCCGCGTCGGGCAAGCCGAGCTCTCCGGCGCGCTCGGCGAAGCCGGCAGCGAGCAGCTCGAGGGTCGCGACGCGCGCCGCGACGAGCAGAGCGCCGAGCTCCGCCGCACGTGCCGTCCACGGCGCCAGCGCCTCGCGGCCGGAGAGCCCCATCGACACGCGGCGGAGGGCGGCGTTCCGCTGGCCGAGGACGGCGCCGTACTCGACCGGCAGGGTCGCCTGCGCCGGCGCGAGCCGCCCGAGCGCCTTGTCGAAATAGGCGCGCCGCGACATCGGCCCGCCCTTCACGAGCGCCAGCCGGTCGGGCGTGAAGACGAGCGTCGCGACCTCCCGTCGAAGCTGCTCCGCCGACGCGAGCCTGGCCCCGTTGAGCGTGGCCCGCTTGGCCTCGCCCGCGGAGAGATTGACGCGAACGCTCAAGGGTGCCCGGCCCCGGGTGCCCTCCAGCGCGATGCTGCCGGCGTCCTCGCCGAAGCGGATCAACTGGCCGTCGTTTCGCGTGCGCGGCGAGAACCCCTGCGTGGCAACGTGGAGCGACTCGAGCAGGTTCGTCTTGCCCGCCCCGTTCTCGCCGACGACGAGCACGATGCCCGGCTCGAGAGCGAGGTCCAGCCGCTCGTAGCTGCGGATGTTCCTGAGCGCGACGCTCGAGACGATCAGCCGGCGAGTCTGATCGGCATGATCAGGTAGCGGAAGTCGTCCGACTCCGCCTGGATCACGCACGGGCGAAGCGGGCTGATCAGCCGCAGCTGCACCTGCTCGGCGTCGTTCGAATCGATCCCGTCGCGCAGGAACTCCGCGTTGAAGCCGATCTCGAGCGGCTCGCCGGTGAACGCGATCGGCAGCGACTCGGTCGCCTCGCCGACGTCCTGGGTCTGTGCCGAGACGGTCAATTCCCCCTCCGCGAAGCGGAGCCGCAACGGCGAGTTGCGCTGGGCCATCACCGAGACACGGCGGACGACGTCGAGCAGTTCCTCGCGGGGGATCGTCACCGTGTACTCGAACGCCTCCGGCAACAGCTGCCGGTAGTTCGGGAACTGGCCGTCGATGCGGCGGGTCGTCAGCCAGGCGTCGCCAGCGCCGAAGACCACATGGTTCTCGTGGACGCCGAGCTGGACCTGGTCCGCGCCGGCCGCGATCCGCGTCAGTTCGTTGAGCGCCCGCGACGGGATGATCGCCTCGAGCTCGGGCAGGTCGCCCTCGTACGCCGTCTCCTTGACCGAGAGGCGGTAGGAGTCAGTCGCCGCCATCACGATCTTGCCGGCCTCGAAGCGGACGAGGATCCCGGTCAGGACCGGGCGCGACTCGTCGCGTGAGGCGGAGCGGCCGACACGGGCGACGGTGTCGAGTAGCGCCTCGCAGTCGACCGACGAGAACGAGACGCCCTCGGTGTCCGGCAGGCGCGGGAAGTCCTCCGTCGAGTAGGTGTGCAGCCGGTAGTGCGTCGTGCCCGAGGTGACGACGACGACGCCCTCTTCGGGACGGTGCTCGATCGCCACCTCGGCGTCGGGGAGCGCCCGGGCGATGTCCAGAAGCAGCCGGCCGGGGACGACGACCGCCCCGTCGCTCTCGACCTGGACCTCGAGCGACGCGCGCAGCGACAGCTCCATATCGGTCGCCGCGAGCTGCAGGCGCCCTTCCTCGGCGCGCAGCAGGATCCCGGAGAGGACGAGCACAGACGTCCTCGTCGAGACACCGCGCGACACGACCCCGAGCTTCTGCGCGAGCTCGTCCCTCGAGCACGTCAACTTCAGTCCGGTACCGATCCCTACCACTGCTTCTGTATTAGACATCTTTAAAAAACCTCGTTGTAGTCATAGGGGCTGTGGGTCCGGGGACAAGCGGCCTCGCGACGCCTGCCAGAGCCATTCTCCCTGTGGGGGCGGACGGGGGACAACTCACGGTTGCGCACAGGGTCACTCGTCATCGGACCTGTTTGATGCGGGCTGTGAGCTCCTGGACGAGGTTGTACACAGATCTGTCCTCACGGATCAGGCGCGCGATCTTGGAGGTCGCGTGGATCACGGTGGTGTGGTCGCGGCCGCCGAACTCCTTGCCGATCTTCGGCAGTGACGAGTCGGTCAGCTCGCGGGAGAGGTACATCGCGACCTGGCGCGGGTAGACGATGTTCTGTGAGCGGCGCTCGCCGCAGAGCTCCGCGAGCGAGAGCCCGAAGCGGTCGGAGATGATCTGCTGGATCTGGCTGATCGAGACCATTGCCGCGGCGCCCTGGGGAAAGACGTCCTTGAGCACGTCTTGCGCGAGCTCGCCCGTCATCGCGCGCCCCGTCAGCGAGGAGAACGCGACGACGCGCGTGAGCGCGCCCTCGAGCTCGCGGATGTTCGTCGAGACACGACCCGCGATGAAGGTCAGCACCTGTGGGTCGGAGATGTGGATTCCGTCCGTCTTCACCTTCTTGCGCAGGATTGCCTCGCGCGTCTCGAGGTCGGGCGGCTGGATGTCCGTGATCAGGCCCCACTCGAAGCGCGAGCGCAGCCGTTCCTCGAGCGTCGCGATGTCGCGCGGCGGCCGGTCGGAGCTCATCACGATCTGGGAGCCGCCCTCGTAGAGCGAGTTGAATGTGTGGAAGAACTCCTCCTGGAGCCGCTCTTTGTGCTCGAAGAACTGGACGTCGTCGATCATCAGCAGGTCGTAGGTGCGGTAGCGCTGCTTGAAGCCCTCGATCCGCTTGTCGCGCAGCGAGTTGATGAAGTCGTTCATGAACGTCTCGCTCGTGACGTAGCGAACAGTCAGGTCGCTCGAGTGCTCGCCGACGTAGTTCGCGATCGACTGGAGCAGGTGCGTCTTGCCGAGCCCGGTGCCGCCGTAGATGAAGAGCGGGTTGTATGCCTGCGCCGGCGCCTCGGCGACGGCGAGCGCGGCCGCGTGGGCGAAGCGGTTGGAGGAGCCGATCACGAACGAGTCGAAGGTCTTCGCGCTGATGCCGGCGGCGCCGACGGGCTCGCGCTGGGCGGCCGGCTCGCGCTCGACCGACGAGGGCGCGAGCACCCCGTCGTCGACGCTCAGGCGCACGCGCCTTTCCTGGCCTGTGGAGTCCTTCACGGCCGCGCGGATCAGCTCGAGGAAGTGACCCTCGATCCACTCGCGCGTGAAGTCGTTCGGCACGGTGAGCACGAACTCGTCGTCCGAGAGCTCCTCGCCCTCGGCGTCGGCGAACCACGTCCGGTACGTGGTCTCGTTCAATGCCCCTCGCAATCGAGCTGCGACCTCGGTCCACAGACTCTCCGCAGTCAGCTCGATTGGGTGTTCCACTCCGGCGGCCAGCTCCTTTTCCGATCGAGAAGAGGGACGAGCATAGCAGCGCCACCGTGCGGGGACAACGCCCGATCGGGTGATCTCGAACATGCCGATTTGCAGGGACTTTCCGGAGTTCCCACACGACTCTCCACACCTGTGGAAAGAGCTGTTTTTGGGGTCGCATTGTGCCGCGATGCTCGCCTTTTCGCTTCGCGCGGCTGTGGACAACCCCACCTTCCGCGCCTCATCTATACTGGCCGCGAGCCGCCCGCTCGGACGGCTTTTTTTCTTCCTCTCTCACCTCATGAAGCGCACCTACCAGCCCAACGTCCGCAAGCGGAAGCGCAAGCACGGGTTCCGTGCGCGCATGGCCACGAAGGCCGGTCAGGCGATCGTGAAGCGCCGGCGCGCCAAGGGCCGGAAGCGGCTCTCCGCCTGACCGTCGTGCAGCGCCGCAACCGGCTCTCACGCTCCCGCGACTTCGACGCGGTCTACCGCCAGGGCCGCTCGGTCTCGACGCGGTTCCTGATCCTCTACTGGTTCGCGCGCGAGGGCCCGGCCGACCCTCGTCTCGGGATCGCGATCCCGAAGAAGGTCGGCGGCGCCGTCGTCCGCAACAAGCTCAAGCGCCAGCTCAAGGAGATCTGGGCCGCGCGGCTCGAGCGGATCCCGCCGACGAGCGACTACGTCCTCGTCGCCCGGCCGGGCCTGCCCGAGGCGGCCGAGGCGCGCGGCTTCGAGTGGCTGGGCGAGCGCGTCGACGAGGTGCTCGGGAAATCGGCGGCATGAAGTACCCGGTGATCGGCCTCGTCCGCCTCTATCAGCTGACGATCTCGCGGCTCCTCCGGCCGAGCTGCAAGTACCACCCGAGCTGCTCGCAGTACGCGATCGACGCTCTGCGCAGGCACGGCCTCGTCAAGGGCCTCGCGCTCGCGGGCTGGCGGCTGCTTCGCTGCAACCCCTGGAGCCACGGCGGCGTGGACTACGTCAAATGATCGTCGCGAGCCCGCTCCAGCCGATCGAGGACGTCATGCGCGGCGCGCTCGATTTCTTCCATACGACGTTCCACCTGCCGTGGGCCTGGTCGATCGTCGCGCTGACGATCCTCGTCCGGATCCTGCTCGTGCCGCTGACCGTCCGGCAGATCCACTCGATGCAGAACATGCAGCGCCACGCCCCGCAGATGAAGGAGATCCAGAAGCGCAACAAGGGCGACCGCCAGAAGATGAACGAAGAGCTGATGAAGTTCTACAAGGAGAACCAGATCAACCCGGCCTCCTCGTGCTTGCCTCTCGTCGCGCAGCTCCCCGTCTTCCTGGGGCTCTTCTACACGCTCAAGCACTTCTCGAAGCATCCGCCCGGCGGCGACCTCTCGTGGCTCGGGATCGTGCCGAGCATCGCGAAGCACGCGAGCTCGCACTGGTCGGGCTACCTCCTGCTCGCCATCTACGCCGGCTCGCAGATCCTCTCGACCTACCTGATGGGCTCGACGATGGACAAGACCCAGCGGACGATCCTGATGATCGTGCCGCTGCTCTTCATCACCGTCGTCGCGCGCTTCCCGGCCGGGCTCGTCCTCTACTGGGTGACGACGAACCTGTGGACGGTCGGGCAGGGCGTGATCACGCGGCGGCTCGTGCCGAAGCCGGATGCAGCGAAGGCGGCCGCGGCGGCGCCGAAGCGCAGCTCGCGCACGCCCGCCCAGGCTGAGAAGGCCGAGCCGAAGGCGCAGGCGAAGCCCGCGGAGCCGCGTCGCGTCAAGCGCAAGAAGCAGGCGCGGCGGTGACCGAGGCGCTCCAGGTCGAGGCGTCGGGCGAGACGGTGGGCGAGGCGAAGTGGATCGCGGTGCGGGAGCTCGAGCAGCTCGCGCCGGGGCTCGACAAGGCCTCCATCCGGTTCCAGGTGATCACCGAGGGCGAGCGAGGGCTGCTCGGCGTCGGCTACGAGCCGGCCCGGGTGATCGCGTCCGTCGACGCGGCCTCCCTCGCAGTAGCTCCCGCGCGCGAGGACGAAGGCGAGTTCGCCGCCCGCGCACGAGAGCTCGTGGAGCGTATCGTCACGGCGCTCGGCATCCGCTGCCGGATCGACGTCGACGAGGACGACGACCGGATCCAGGTGACCTGCTCGGGCGCCGAGCTGGGTCTCCTGATCGGCAAGCACGGCCAGACGATCGACGCCGTCCAGTACCTCGCGAACTCGATCGTCTTCCGCGGCCGGCTCGACGAGCGCAAGCAGGTCGTGATCGACGCCTCCGGCTACCGCGAACGGCGAAAGTCGACGCTCGACGGGATCGCCGTCCGGAGTGCCGAACGCGCCGTCGAGACGGGCGGGCCGGTCGAGCTCGAGCCGATGTCGGCGATCGAGCGGAAGGTCGTCCACGAGCGGCTGAAGGACTACCCCGGCGTTCAGACGTCGAGCGACGGCGTCGAGCCCGTTCGGTTCGTTGTCGTCAGCCCCGCTTGACGCCTGGCTCGACGGGCTGCTCGCAACCCGCGGCCTGACGGCGATCCGCGACCGCGCCGAGGCGCGTCGTGTGCTGCTCGAGGACTCGCTGCGCGGGCTCGAGCTCGTCCGCGGCTTCGACGGCCCGATCGTGGACGTCGGCTCCGGCGGCGGTGCCCCTGGGATTCCGCTCGCGCACGCTCTCCCGGACCGGGCGGTGACGCTGCTCGAGGCGAACGGCAGGAAGTGCGCGTTCCTGCGGCTCCACGCCCCGCCGAACGCGAGCGTCGTCCAGGGCCGCGCCGAAGACCAAGTAGGAGAGCGGTACAAGGTCGCGGTGGCGAAGGCGCTCGCGCCGCCGCCGGTGGCGGCCGAGTGGTGCCTGCCGCTCGTCTCGGAGGGCGGCGCCGTCGTGCTCTGGGTCGGGCCGAGCGCCGAGCCGGAGCGGGTTGCGCGTGTGGCGGAGCGGCTGGCCGGCGAGCTCGTCGAGTCGCCCGAGGGCTTCCTCGTCCTGCGCAAGACCGGGCCGACGCCGCGCGGCTTCCCGCGGCGGCCGGGGATGGCCCGGAAACGCCCGCTCGCGTAGCCCGCGCATCTTCAGGTGCC
>DAISLG010000054.1:9736-11847 GCA_036820565.1 Gaiellaceae bacterium
GGTGCCAGACTCCTTAACAATCGGGGTCGGAGTCGAGCGTGCTCCGGAGCGGGCTCGCACCCGCTCGGTGCCAGGCACCTCAACAGAGTGAGCGGTCGCCGGGGCGGGTCGGGCCGCCGCCCGCGGCTGGTGAGAAACGTCCGCTCGCGTAGCGAGAATGGCGCGGTGGGGAAGATCTACGCATTCGCGAACCAGAAGGGCGGCGTCGGCAAGACGACGACGACCGTGAACCTCGCATCCTGCCTCGCCGAGGCGGGACAGCGCGCGCTCGTGATCGACCTCGACCCGCAGGCGAACGCGACCTCGGGGCTCGGCGAACGCGCAAACGGCACCTCGAGCTACGATCTGCTCGACGGCGTGCCGCTCTCCCAGCTGGCGAAGCCGACGAAGTTCGCCAACCTCTTCCTCGTCCCGTCCAGGCCGGAGCTCGCCGGCGCCGCCGTCGAGCTCGCGCGACGCGCCGACGGCGATCGCTACCTCGCGCAGGCTTTGGCGGCGGCCGGCGAGAACTACGACTTCGTCCTGCTCGACTGCCCTCCTTCGCTCGGGCCGCTGACCGTGAACGCTCTCGCCGCGGCCGACCGTGTCGTCGTGCCCGTGCAGGCCGAGTACTACGCGCTCGAAGGTCTCGCGCAGCTGATGCGCTCGGTCGGGATGATCCAGGCGCGGCTGAACCCGAAGCTCGAGGTCGCGGGCGTGCTCCTGACGATGGTCGACGCGCGCACCCGGCTTGCGACCGAGGTCTCGGACGAGGTTCGCCGCCACTTCGGGAGCCTCGTGTTCAAGCAGGTCGTCCCGCGCTCCGTCCGTCTGGCCGAGGCCCCGAGCCACGGCGTCCCGATCAACGAATACGACCGGCGCTCGGCGGGGGCCGAGGCCTACTGGAAGGTGGCGATGGAGCTTGTCGACCGTTCCTGAGAAGAGGAGGGGCCTGGGGCGCGGCTTCGAGGTCCTGATCGGCGGTGCGGGCGACCCCGAGCTCGCGCACGTCCCCGTCGAGCAGATCCACGCGAATCCCCGCCAGCCGCGCAAGCGCTTCGACCACGAGTCGACCTCGGGGCTCGCCGATTCGATTCGCTCGCAGGGCGTCGTGCAGCCGGTCGTGCTCCGCCCGCGCACGGAGGGTGGCTACGAGCTGATCGCCGGCGAGCGCCGCTGGCGCGCCGCGCGCGAAGCCGGGATCGCCACGCTGCCGGCCGTGATCCGCGAGGCCGACGACCGCGACACGCTTCTGCTCGGCCTCGTCGAGAACGTCGCGCGCGAGCAGCTCTCCCCGGTCGAGGAATCGCGCGCCTACGCGGTGCTCGTCGACGAGTTCGAGCTCTCGCTCGGAGAGGTGGCGGAGCGGGTCGGCCGCTCGAAGCCGTCCGTCTCGAACCGGCTCCGGCTGCTCGAGCTCCCCGAGGACGTCCTCTCGATGGTCGAGCGCGGCGAGCTCTCCGAGGGGCACGCGCGCGCGGTGCTCGCCGTCCCGGATCACGACGAGCGGCGGCGTCTCGCGCGCAAGATCGTCCGCCAGGGGCTGTCGGTGCGCGCCGCCGAACGGGCTGCTCGCTGGGCAGGAGCGCGCACGAACACGCCGCGTGCGAAGAGCCCGTTCGACCCCGCCCTCGCCGCCCGGGCCCGCGAGGCGGCGGAGGTGCTGACCGGGCTGTCGGCCCGCATCGGCAACGGCAAGCTCGAGATCTCATTTGCAAATGACACGGAGCTGGCGGAGCTCGTCGAGGCCCTGGAGGCGCTCTACACGAGGTCGTAGCCGGGGCCGTATCCACGAGGGGGTCCCGGGCGTTGAACCTTCATGCAGGGACTCTGGCTCGAAGACATCGAATCGCTCGAGGCGATCTCGCAGGACGACGACACGCGGGTGCTCTTCCTCCGCATGTCGGCGATGTCCCAGGCGGGCCGGCTCGCGCCGTTCCTGCACGAGCTGCACGCCGACCGCGAGATCGACGCCGAGACGAAGGGCACGCTGACCGAGTTGGCGCACGACTCCTCGTTCCTGCTCGCCGTCGAGGACTACGTCCGGCGCACCGAAGCGCTGCACTAGCTCGCGGGTCATGGGCGATCCTGGATTCGAACCAGGGACCTCCGCCTTATCAGAGCGGCGCTCT
>DAISLG010000055.1:0-6037 GCA_036820565.1 Gaiellaceae bacterium
CGTCGAAGACCCCGTAGTTCGGCAGGAAGCGCTTCCGGTAGACGGCGCGAACCCGTCCGCCCGAACAGGCCACGCACGCGTTGTAGAGGTCGCCGTCGAAATCGGGGACGCCGACGAGCGCGGTCAGGTCGCCCGTCTCCGCCGCGATCAGCTCGAGCGAGGCGCGGGCCGCGCGGATGAACGACGGGCGCAGCAGCAGGTCCTCGGGCGGATAGCCGGTCACGGCGAGCTCGGGGAAGAGCACGAGGTCGGCGCCCGCTGCCTCCGCCTCCGCGAGCCGGCCGAGGATCCGCTCGCGGTTGCCGTCGAGGTCGCCGACGATCGAGTTGATCTGCGCGAGCGCCAGCCTCACGGTTTTCGCCTCATAGGCGAATACTACGCCAGCGGACGTACGCGGCGACTGCGCCGACGAACAGCGCGACGGAGATCCAGCCGGCGACGGGTGATCCGGTGAGCGTCGCGGCGAGCGCGAACGCCGCGGCCGCGAGCATCAGGACCACGACGAGCCGCCGCGGGCTCACCGGCGGGGGCACAGGGTCGGCACAGCCGGGAGTATGCCGTGGCTTAGGCTCCGTTCATGGAGCTCGTGATCGATCCCCGGTTCCGCGGGCCGGACTCGTCGGGCAACGGCGGCTACGCCTGCGGCCGGATAGCCGCGTTCGTCGAGGGGCCGGCGCAGGTCACGTTGCGACTGCCGCCGCCGCTCGGGGTGCCGCTGCTCGTCGCCGACGGGCGTGTCTGGCACGGGGACGTGCTCGTCGCCGAGGTCGAGCCGGGCGAGGTCGGGCTCGACCCGCCGGAGCCGCCCTCCTGGGACGAGGCGGTGGAGGCGCAGCACCCGGACGCGGACTCCCCTTTCCCCAACTGCTTCGTCTGCGGCGCCCTGCGCGAGGACGGGCTGCGCATCTTCGCGGGGCGCGTCGCGGGGCGAGACGTGTTCGCCGCGCCCTGGGTGCCGTCGCCGGACACCGTCGGCGACGAGTTCGTATGGGCCGCGCTCGACTGCCCCGGCGCGTATGCCACCGGCGCGATGAGCGGTCGCGGGGTGATCGTCCTCGGCCGCCTCACCGCCCGCGTCGTGCGCGTTCCCGCCGCGGGCGAGCGGTGCGTCGTCGTCGGCTGGCCGCTCGGCTCGAGGGGCCGCAAGCACGAGGCGGGCACCGCGCTCTTCGCCGGCGACGAGCTGCTCGGCCTGGCGCGCGCCGTCTGGATCGAGCCCCGAGGCTAGCGCCGGAGCCGGATCGTGTTGAGGTCGTGCTCGCGCAGCTCGTCGATCCGCGCCAGCAGGTCGTCGAGGTCGTCGTGCTCGGCGTGCAGGTATCGCCCCGAGAGGGCGTCGTAGCGCCCCGACGCGAGCTTGCGCACGAGGTTCGGCGCGAGCTCGGGCGGCGTCCACGGCGCGTCGTCGGAGAAGCCGGACGTCATCGCTGTCCGCACGAGCCCCGGCGAGAAGAGAAAGACGGGAATGCCGTGCTCCTCGAGTTGCTGTGCGAGCCCCTCCGCGAAGCGCCCGACCGCCGCCTTGCTCGCTGCGTAGGCGGTGTTGCGCGCGCTGCCCGGGAGGTAGGACGCGCCCGAGCCGGTGATCACGATCCGGCCGGCGCCGCGCTCGATCATCCCAGGGATCACCGCGCGGCAGCAGTTGAAGACGCCGAGGACGTTGACCTCGAACGTCTTCCACCAGCGCTCCGGGTCGAAGTCCCAGACGTCGCCCGCGGGCGAGGCTACACCCGCGTTCGCGACGAGCAGCTCGACCGGGCCGGCCTCCCGGACCGCGCGTTCGACCGACTCGAGCGACGAGACGTCGACCTCCACCGCGCGGCCGCCGACCTCCGCCGCGACCGCATCGATCTCGTCGCGGGTCCGCGCCGCGACGACGACCGACCAGCCGTCGTCTGCGAGCGCGCGCGCGATCGACGCACCGATGCCGCGGCCGCCGCCGGTGACGAGGGCGATCCGTTCAGGCGACGGCACGGGCGATCTCCTCCAACGTCTCGGGATTCTCCACGGACGACATGTCTCCGGGATCTTGCCCGAGCGCGCGCGCGCGCACGGCGCGGCGGACGATCTTCGCGCTCCGCGTCTTCGGCAGCGCCGAGACGAAGAAAACGCGGTCGGGCTTGAACGCCTTGCCGAGGTGGGCGGCGACGGTCGCGGCCATCTCGGTGGCGAGCTCGGGCGAGGGCTCGGCGTCCGGCATCAGGCAGACGAAGACCCACGCGACCTCGCCCTTCACCTCGTGCGGGACGCCGATCGCCGCTGCCTCGCGGGCGAGCGGATGCGCGACGACGGCGGACTCGATCTCCGCCGGCCCGATCCGCTTGCCCGCGATGTTGAGCGTGTCGTCGGAGCGGCCGTGCAGGAACCAGGCGCCGTCCTCATCGACCGAGGCCCAGTCGCCGTGCGTCCAGATCCCCGGAAACCGCCGCCAGTACGCGTCGAGATAGCGCTCCTCGTCGCGCCAGAATCCGCGCGTCATCCCCGGGAACGGTTTGCGGCAGACGAGCTCGCCGACCTCGCCCGTGCCGACGAGCGACGCCCCGTCTGCGTCGACGACGTCCATCGCCATCCCGAGCGCCGGGCCGCCGACAGAGCACGTCTTGATCGGGAGCACCGGCACCGGCGTGAGGAAGCACGCGCCCACCTCGGTCCCGCCGGAGCAGTTGATGATCGGGACCCGCCCCCGGCCGACCTTCTCCGCGAGCCAGCGGTACGGCTCGGGGTTCCAGGGCTCGCCCGTCGTCACGAGGATCCGCAGGGACGAGAGGTCTGCGGTCGGGTCGCCGTGCGGAAGCAGGCCGCGGATCAGCGTCGGCGAGCATCCGAGGATCGAGACGCGCTCGCGCTCGACCAGCGACCAGAGCCGGTCGGGCGGCCAGTCGGGCGCGCCCTCCGCGTAGACGATCGTCGTGCCCGCCGCGCCCGCGCCGACGACCGTCCAGGGCCCCATGATCCAGCCCATGTCCGTCGAGAAGTGCATCACGTCGTCGGGCCCCGAGTCGGCCTGGTAGGCGGCCTCGCGCGCGATCGAGACGAGGAAGCCGCCCTGCACGTGGACCACGCCCTTCGGCTTTCCGGTCGTCCCGGACGTGTACGCGAGGAGGTAGGGCGCCTCCGAGTCGAGCTCGGCCGGCGGGAGCGTCCCGGGCCGCCCGGAGAGGTCCCACGGCGAGACGATCACGTGCTCGAGCGCCGGCGCCTCGCGCCGCGCCTCCTCGAGGATCGCGAGCATCGGCACGGCCTTCCCGCGCCGCCACGAGGACTCCGTCGTGATCGCCACCTTCGCCTCCGACGCGACGAGGCGCTGCGCCACCGAGGGCGCGGCGAAGCCTGAGAAGATCGGCACCTGCACCGCGCCGATGTGCGCGCACGCGTGCGAGGCGACCGCGACCTCGGGCGACATCGGCAGGAAGATGGCGACGCGGTCGCCCTGCTCGACGCCGAGCGCGACGAGCTCCTCTGCGAGACGCGTCACCTCGAGCGACAGCGCCGCGAAGGAGAGCTCGCGGCGCTCGCCGTCCTCGCCCGCGAAGACGGCCGCCGGATGGTCGGGTCTCGACCTCGCCCAGCGGTGCACGCAGTTCCACGCGATGTTCAGCTTGCCGCCGACGAACCACGTCGCCCACTCCGGCCCGCGCGAGTCGTCGAGCACCCGCTCCCAGGGATGGGAGAACTCGAGGCCGAGATCCTCGACGACGAGCGCCCAGAACCATTCCAGGTCCTCGGTCGACCGCCGCACGAGCTCCCGGTAGTCGTCGACCCCGGCGCGCCGTAGCAGTCGCGTCACGTTCGCGCGGGCGATCGTCGCCGGATCCGGTCGCCAGATGACCTCGAGCACCGGCGCAGCCTACTCGGCGGCTGCTAAGTTAGTGCGCACTAATGAGACTGGAGCTCTTCGCAGAACAGAACCGGAAGTGGTGGACCCTCGCGGCGGTCTCCTTCGGCCTGTTCATGATCATGCTCGACAACACGGTCGTGAACGTGGCGCTCAACTCGATCCAGCGCGATCTCGGCATCAGCCTCTCGGAGCTCGAGTGGATCGTCAGCGGCTACGCGCTCACCTTCGCGGCGCTGATGCTCACCGGCGGCAAGCTCGCGGACATGTACGGCCGCCGGCTGATGTTCATCGTCGGCCTCGTCGTCTTCACGGCCTCGTCGCTCGCGTGCGGCCTCTCCACGAGCGCGGCGATGCTGATCGCGGCCCGCGTCGTCCAGGGCGCCGGCGCCGCGCTGATGAACCCGGCAACGCTCTCGATCATCACGGCGACGTTCCCGCCGAGGCAGCGCGGCACCGCGATCGGGATCTGGGCGGGAACCTCCGCGCTCGCCCTCGCGATCGGCCCGCTCGTCGGCGGCTTGCTGACGCAGCACCTGAACTGGAGCTGGATCTTCTTCGTCAACGTCCCGGTGGGCGTGGTCGGCATCGTCGCGAGCCTCCTCTTCATCGAGGAGTCGCGCGACACGTCGAAGGCGCAGCGGCTCGACCTGCCCGGCCTCGTGACCTCGGGGCTGGCGCTGTTCGCGCTCGTCTATGCGCTGATCGAGGCGAACACCTACGGCTGGACGTCTCCGCGCATCCTCGGCCTGTTCGCCGCCGCCGTCGTCCTCTTCGTCGCGTTCGTCCTGCTCGAGCGCCACCAGAAGGTGCCGATGCTCGACCTCTCGCTCTTCCGCAACCCGACCTTCGCCGGCGCGAACGTCGTCGCGCTGCTCGTCAGCCTCGCGATGTTCGGCGTCTTCTTCTTCGTCTCGATCTACATGCAGCGGATCCTCGGCTACTCGCCCGTCCAGGCGGGCGCCGCGTTCCTGCCGATGACCGCGCTGATCGTCGTGATCGCGCCGCTCGCGGGCCGCTTCTCCGACCGCGTCGGCTCGCGCTGGCTGATGGCCGGCGGGCTCGTGCTCGTCTCCCTCTCGCTCGTGCTCGACTCGCGCTTCGGGATCGGCACTTCGTACTGGACGATCCTGCCCGCGCTGGTCGTCGGCGGCGCCGGCATGTCGCTGACGATGACGCCGATGACCGCGGCCGCGATGGGCTCCGTCCCGGTCGACAAGGCCGGCGTCGGCTCGGCCGTCCTCAACTCGTTTCGCCAGGTCGGCGGGTCGCTCGGGATCGCCCTGATGGGCGCGATCATGGCGTCGCAGATCACGAGCTCCCTCGCCGCCGGCAACTCGCGCCCGGTCGCGTTCATCGACGGCTTCCAGAACGGCCTCCGCATCAGCGCGGTGATCGCGCTCGGCGGCGCGACGGTGGCGGCGGTAACCGTCCGCAAGATGCTCCACCCCGAACCGGTCCCGGTCGCCGAGGTCGGATGACCCGGCTGCCGGCTGCGCAACGCCGACAAGCGGTGCTGGAGACCGCCTGCCGGACGTTCTGCGAAGGCAGCTATCACGGCACGACGACGGCCGAGATCGCGCGCGAGGCGGGAGTGTCGGAGCCGATCCTCTACCGCCACTTCCCGTCGAAGCACGAGCTCTACCTCGCCTGTCTCGGCGAGGCGTGGCTCCGGCTCTCCGAGGTCTGGGACGACGCCCTGGAGCGCGAGGACGACCCAAGGGAGTGGATTCCGGCGATCGTGCGCGCCTACACGGCCGCGCGCGGGCGCCTTCACCTCGTCGACCTGTGGATGCAGGCGCTCGCCGAGGCCTACGACGACCCCGAGATAGCCGCCTTCGTGCGCGACCAGATCCGCGAGGTGCACGAGTACGTCCGGAGTGTGATCGAGCGTGCGCAAGAGGCCGGGGCGGTCGTCGCCGACCGCGACGCGCGCGCCGAGGCGTGGATCGTGATCTCGCTCGGCCTGCTCGGCTCGATCGGGCGGCGCCTCGGCGGGCTCCTCGGCGACGACTTCGAGCGCGTGAGCGCCTCGCGCCGCCGCTGGATGCTGGGGGATATCGAAAACCTGTAACGACCGTAACGAATGGTCGTCGCCTAAAGCCGCCGCTTCGCGGCGTCTTCGCTCCTTCTGAAAAGGCTCAAAGAACGGGAAAACCCCCGGCTGCGGCACCCGGGGGCTTCCCTGGTCAGGCGGGGCGC
>DAISLG010000055.1:6137-11769 GCA_036820565.1 Gaiellaceae bacterium
AACGGGAAAACCCCCGGCTGCGGCACCCGGGGGCTTCCCTGGTCAGGCGGGGCGCCACCTTGGGCAACGACCCGAAAACGCGACTCTGCGGCCAGCCGCGCCTCTGGTCTTCTGTCGCCTGGTTGTCGGCGCTCCCCCTGCACCTCAGCCTGACGGCCGGTGTGCAAGGTGGGCTCACTATAGGCGCTGCCCCAGAGAGCGTCAAGTAGCTCGGTCAAGTGATTTTCGGATATCGAAGTTGACCCGAAAAACGGCTGCTCATAACCCTTTTGGGTGATCTTTCCGGTCACGCTACTTGCTTTCGGGTGAAGTGTCCGCTTGACTCCGCCTAGTGACGCCGCACGCCACCAGCCGCTCGACCCCTGCCCGCGCGCCCTCGCGCGGCTCCAGCCTCGGCGAGCGCCTGCGCAACCTGCGCGTCTCGGCCGGCCTGACGCAGACCGACCTGGCCGGCGACCGCTTCTCGAAGGAGTACGTCAGCCAGATCGAGCGGAGCAAGACGCGCCCGACGCACGAGACGGTCGAGTGGCTCGCCTCGCGCCTGGGCGTCGACCCGAGCTTTCTCGCGAGCGGTGTCTCCGCGGACGAGCGCGCGCGTGTCGAGGCGACCCTGGCGCGGGCGGAGATGCTCAACGAGGCACAGGAGTACGCCGGCGCCGTCGAGGAGTTCGGGCGCGGGCGCGCCGCGATGCTCGCGACCGGCTCGGCGGAGCTCGAGGCTCGGGCGCTCGCGGGCGAGGCCTGGGCACGTGCCCAGCTCGGCGAGGTGCGCGAGGCGATCGAGCTGCTCGAGTCGGCGCGCCGGATCGTCGAGACCGAGCAGTTCTCGGACATCGACCGCGCCGACGTCGTCTATCGCGTCGGCGTCTGCCGTTACAAGCTCTCGAGCATCTCCACGGCGATCGCGCTGTTCGACGAGGCCCTGCGCCTCGCCGACGCCGCCCGCCTCCCGTGTGACGTGCTCAAGTCGAACATCCTCTCGTGGCGCTCGCGCTGCTACCGGCGCCAGCGCGACTGGGAGGCGGCGCGCGAGGACGTCTCACGCGCGCTCGAGCTCGCCGAGGGGCTGAGCGACCGCCGCACGCTCGCGCAGGTCTACTTCCAGGCGTCGATGCTCGCCGAGCGCGAGGGGCATTGGGTGCTCGCCCGTAACTACGCGGAGCGCGCGAAGGCGCAGCTCGAGGAGATCTCCGACCGCGCGGGAGTCGGGCGGCTGCTCAACAACCTCGGCGCGTTCACGTTCCTGCTCGGCAGGCCCGAGGAGGCGGTCGAGTACCTGAAGGAGGCGTTCGGCGTCGCGCTCGAGGTCGGTCACGACCAGGACGCGGCGCAGGCCGTCTCGTCGCTCGCGCAGGTGCACCTGCGCACGGGCGAGCCCGTCAAGGCCGAGGAGCAGGCGCGCCACGCGCTGAAGCTGCTCGACGGCCGGGTCGACTTCCTCGACGAGATCGGCAACGCGCAGCTCGTTCTCGGGCGCGCGCTGCTCGACCAGAAGCGCTTCGACGAGTGCGAGGCGATGCTCGCCGAGGCGGAGTCGAGCTTCGACCAGCTCTCCTCGGCCAGCCACCGCGCCGCGGCGTGGGTCGCCCAGGGCGACCTGGCGGAGCGGCGCGGCGACGACAAGCGTGCGGCGACGCTGTACAAGCGCGCCGCCGAGATCCTGCAGGACTTCCGGTTCTAGGGAGGAGGTGAAGACTGTGGCAAAGACGTTCAACTACCTCCTGAGCAAGCATCGGCTCGTGCTCGTCGTGCTGCCCGTGGTGGCTCTGCTCCTCGGACGCGCGGGGATCCCGCCCTTGGGCTTCTCCGATGGGCTCGACTAGCGGGTCCGGCCTCGGGCGGATGTTCTGCGGGGGGAGCCGGCAGACAGCTCGAGGCTAGACTCGCCGGGTGCGCACGCGCATCCTGATCCTCGTCGGGGTGATCGTCTCGGCCGGGTGCTCGGGCCACGGCCCACCGGCACCGAAGGCCGCCCCGGGGACGCTCGAAGCATTGTGGAACCGGCCGGGTGAGAACGTCTCGCTCGTGGGTGGCGACGCCGATTTCGCCCGGGGCCCTGTGCGGTACTCCTTCCTCGTGGTCACGCACCGCGGCAAGGCCGTCGAGCGGCCGCGCGCCCGTGTGTGGATCTCGCGCGGGCTGAAGGAGAAGCCGTTCGCAGAGACGAGCGCCACGCTCGAGCCCGTCGGCGTTCCGGGCGCGGGCGACCCGCTCGACGTCAAGAGCCTCTACGTCGCCCACTTCCGGATCCCGCGGCCGGGGACGTACTGGGTGCTCGCGGAGCCTGCCGGCGGCCGGATCCAGGGCGTCGGGAACGTCGTCGTCAAGGCACGCTCGGACTCGCCGGCCGTGGGCGCCCGGGCGTTCCCGTCGAGGACGCCGACGCTCGGCTCGGCCCGGATCGGACGGCTGACGACGAGGACGCCGCCCGACCGCGACCTCCTGCGCTACTCGATCGCCGGCTCGCTCGCGGCGCGCGCGCCGTTCGTCGTCGTCTTCGCCACGCCGAAGTTCTGCGCGAGCCGGACGTGCGGCCCGGTCGTCGACGTCGTCGAGCACGTCGCTCGGCGGTTCCCGGCGGTGCGTTTCGTCCACGTCGAGATCTACCGCGACAACGATCCGGCGAAGGGCTCGAACCGCTGGGTCAAGGAGTGGCGGCTGCCGAGCGAGCCGTGGATCTTCCTCGTCGGCCGCGACGGGCGGATCAAGGCGAAGTTCGAGGGCTCCGTCTCCCCGCGCGAGCTCGCCGGCGCGGTCGGGACCCTGCTCGCCCCGAGATAGGCCGAACGGCCCATGCGTTTGTGGCGAAACCGTGCAACTGTGGGACGCGATGGCAGCGGCAGACGGCCTCTACAGCGTCCGGCAGGTCGCCGACCAGCTCGGCGTCCACCCGGAGACGATCCGCCGGCTGATCCACGACGGCCGGCTCGATGCGGTCCGGATCGGCCGCGTGCTGCGCATCGACGGCGCCGCAGTCGCGGGCTTCCTCGCGCGGCAGCGGGTCAAGCCCACGCGTCTCGACGATTGACGCTCTACTAGAGTCTCAGCCCTGATGGGGTTGAGGACGAAGCGGGCGAAGCGGGCGCTCGAGGTGACGCGCGTCGCGCGCCGGGCGCGCCTCCTGCGGGTGCTGCGCGAGATCGGCGTCGTCGGCGACCGGCCGGCGACGCGTGAGGGCGCCGTCGAGTTCCGGCTCGCGCTCGAGCAGCTCGGGGTGGCCTATCTGAAGCTTGGCCAGATCCTCTCCTCCCGGCCGGACCTGCTCCCCGACGTCTACATCGAGGAGCTCGACAAGCTCACCGACCAGGTGCCCCCGGTCGAGTTCGCCGAGCTCGAGCCCGTGATCGAGGCCGAGCTGGGGCCCGGCGTCTTCTCCCGGATCGACCCGGAGCCGATCGCGACCGCGTCGATCGCCCAGATCCACCGGGCGCTATTGAAGGACGGCCGCGACGTCGTCGTCAAGGTCAGGCGGCCGGGCATCGTCGAGCAGGTCGACGTCGACCTCGACCTGATGCGGTCGACGGCCGGCCTCGCCGAGGGGAAGTCGCACACGGCGCGCCTGCTCCAGCTCTCGGCGCTGTCCGAGGAGCTCGAGTCGCACCTCCGCGGCGAGCTCGACTTCCGCGAGGAGGCGAACAACGCGGAGCTGATCGCCGGCCTGCTCGAGGACTACGACGACCTGATCGTGCCGAAGGTGATCCACCCGTACGTGACCGAGCAGGTGCTGGTGCTCGAGCACATCGAGGGCGAGAAGGTCGCCGCCGGCCACGGGCTCGAGCCGGAACGCGCCGCCGAGCTCGCCCGCCAGTTCTTCCGCTCGTACGTCCACCAGGTCACGGGCGAGGGCCTCTACCACGCCGATCCGCACCGGGGCAACGTGCTCCTGACCGGGGACGGCCGCCTCGCCCTGCTCGACTTCGGCCTGCTCGGCCGGCTCGACGACGACACGCGCACGACGCTCGCGCTGCTCCTGCTCGCGATCGCGCAGAACCGGGCGAACGACGTGGCCGACCTGATCCTCGACCTGTCGCTGACGACCTACGCGTCCGACGAGCCGGGCTTCGTGCAGGAGCTGCGCCGGAAGCTGCCGCGCTACCACTGGCGCTCGCTCTCGGGGATCCGCACCGGCGAGGCGCTCGCCGACCTCCAGCGCATCTGCCTCAAGTACGAGATCCGGCTGCCGACGGCGTTCGCCCTCGTCGGCAAGACGCTCTCCCAGGCCGACTCGATCGCGCGCACGCTCGACCCCGAGCTCGACCCGATCGAGCTGATGCGGGCCGACGCGACCCGGTCGATGCTGACCGAGGGGGAGCGGCGGCTGCATCCGGACCAGCTCGCGAGCTTCGTCTACACGCAGGCGCAGCCGCTCCTGCGTCTGCCGCGGCGCGTCGGCCAGGTGGTCGACGGGCTCCAGCAGGGGACGCTGAAGCTGGGGTTCGAGCCGACCGGCCTCGACGAGCTCGAGGCGGTGCTGCGCTCGGTCGCGAACCGGGTCGGCGCGGCGATCATCGTCGTCGGCCTGCTCGTCTCGTCGGCGTTGATGGCCCGGGTGAACCACGCCGTCAGCCTGACCGGCTTCGTCCTCGCGTTCGCGATCGGCTTCTACATGGTCTGGAAGATCGTGCGGACGCCCGGCGAGCTCTAGCCGGGGCCGTCGCCGGAGCCGACGCGCTCGATCACGACCTGCGGGATTCGCGCGTGCGGCGAGAGGCGCAGCAGCATCCGCACGACCTCGGCGCAGTCCTCGGGCTGGATCATCTCCTCGCCGGGGAGGCCCGACCACTCGGCCATCGGCGTGTCGACGAAGCCCGGACAGATCGCGACGGCGCGGACGCCGTCCGCGTCGAGCTCGCGGTTGAGCGAGTGCGTGAGCGAGATCACGGCGGCCTTCGAGGCGCCGTAGGCGGCGAGGCCCGGCGTCGGGATCGTGCCCGCGATCGAGGCGAGGTTGACGATCAGGCCGCGGCTCTCGCGCAGGAGCGGGATCGCCGCGCGGGTGACGATGAAGAGCCCGCGCAGGTTGACGCTCATCTGCATGTCCCAGTGCTTCGTCGGCAGCTCCTCGACGCGCCCGGCGATGCCGACCCCGGCCGAGTTGACGAGGACGTCGAGCCGTCCGCAGCGCTCGCGGTGCTCGGCGACGACACGCTCGCAGTCGGCCTCGTCCGCCATGTTCGCGGCGATCGCCGTCGCGCCGAGCTCCGCGGCGGCGGGCTCGATCTTCTCCCGGCGACGCGAGACGAGCGTCAGCTCGAAGCCTTCCTCGGAGAGGGCGCGCGCGATCGCGAGCCCGATGCCCGAGGAGCCGCCGGTGACGAGCGCCGCTTTGGTCACGGTGCATCTCTACGGGCTCGGCCGCGGAAGGTCAAGTGGCCTCGGCGGAGAACCGTTCAGCTGTCGGGGCATCTCTCTCCCCCCTGACCCTGCGGCGGCGGCTTCGGCCGCCGCCGCGTGTTGCGGGAATAGGAACGCCCCCTGCCGCGTAATACCTCGAACCGGCGAGTGTCTATGGACGAATGATCCCGCAAACCTTAGGGTTCGCGGACCCGAGACCGAGGAGGCTCAGAGTGAACGTCGATGCAGGAAGGGTGAAGCTCACCGACCTGGCCTCCTGCGGGGGCTGTGCGGCCAA
>DAISLG010000056.1:0-7120 GCA_036820565.1 Gaiellaceae bacterium
TGGAAGCGGAAAGCTCAGATCGTCTTGAGCTGCGCGATCACGCGAAACGCGGGCGTGCCGATCGGAAGCTCGAAGTACTCGGGATTGACGCAGCCGAGCTCGGTCGTCCGCGTCTCGTAGGTCTGCTCGACCTCGGGGTGGCACATCGGCAGTGGCTTGCGCTTCGCCTTGATCGCGCCGAAGCCCGCGCGCCGCCGCTCGGCCACGCGGAGCAGCTGCAGGTCGATCTCCACCTCGTACACCTTCTGCATGCAGCCCATGTAGGTGCGGCCGTGATCCTCGTAGGAGTAGGCGAAGGGACAAGCCCGCTCGACGCAGGCCGAGGGGTAGACGACCTTGTCGCAGTGGACCTCGCAGCGGCGGCACTCGATCTCGTCCTGCGGGCGCAGCGGGAGCGCGCTCGACGACGTCGTCTGAACGGGCTGCATGGCTGGATTGTGGGGGCGATGGCGAACGCCCGCAAGTCTTGACAGAGGCGCCGTGAAGCGCTAGTCGCCGTTCAGGCGGCGGACGACATTCAGCACATCCATCTGCGTGAACGCCATGAAGTCGGGCTCGGCCCCCGCCGGGTTCTCGTCGGCCTCGAACCAGAGCGCCTGGACCGTCGTCAGTCCGAGCGCGGCGGCGCCCGCGATGTCGTCGACGCGCTTGTCGCCGACGAACATCGCCGCGAACGCCTCCACGCCGAGCGCGTCGAGCGCGTGCCGGAAGATCGCCGCGTCCGGCTTGCGCGCGCCGACCTCTCCCGAGAACACGACGACGTCGAGGAGCGGCGCGACGCCCAGCCGGTCGAGGTCCTCGCGGAGGAGGTCCGGCGGCTCGGGCCAGGCGTTCGCGACGACGCCGAGCTTGAGCCCGCGGCGGCGCAGCGCCTCGAGCAGCGCGATCGTCGTCGACGCGAGCCCGTGGGACGGCGCCCAGACCTCGTGCTCCGCGCGGACGAAGCTGTCGAGCTCCTCGTCGGTCGCGTCGCCGAGCAGGTCGCGCAGGACGAGTCGGTAGTCGATCCGGTCGGCCGCGCCCGGCTCGCGCAGCAGCGGCTCGTGCACCTCACGGAAGCGCGCCGTGATCGCGTCGGCCTCGTCCTCCCGGCCGAGGGCTGCCAGACCGGCGCGATGGCCTGCCTCGAGCAGCTCGTCGCTCCACGCGAACTGCATCAACGTGCCGCCCCAGTCGAAGAGAACCGCCTCGATCACCGGCGGTACGCTATCGAGGTGGCGCGAACGATCCTCTGGGCGTCGCTCGCCCTCGCGCCGATTGCGATCGCCGCGCGCTTCGTGCTCGACCTCGACGACACGCTGCTGTTCGCCCTCGCCGCGGCCGCGCTGGTGCCGCTCGCCTGGCTGATCGGCGAGTCGACCGAGCACGCGGCGGAGCACACCGGCCCCGGCATGGGCGGCTTCCTCAACGCGAGCTTCGGCAACGCGCCGGAGCTGATCATCGCGCTGTTCGCGATCGCCAACGGGCTGCCGAACGTCGTACGCGGCTCGCTCGCCGGCTCCGTCGTCTCGAACATCCTGCTCGTGCTCGGCGTCGCACTGATCGCGGGCGGCGAGGGGAAGCTCGACCGCCGTTCGCTCACGATCCAGCTGGGGATCGTGCTCGCCGCCTGCGCCGCCTTCCTCGTGCCCTCGGTCCCGGGCTGGAGCGGCAACCCGGACCGTCACTCGCTCGCGGTGCTGACGATCCCCGTGGCCGTCTGCCTGCTTCTCCTCTACGTCGGCGTGACGGGGATGAATCTCCGCCGGCACCGACAGACGCACCGCGATGCGCCGACGGGCGCCGAGCGCGGCGGCTGGTCGCTGCCCACCTCGCTCGCCGTGCTGCTCCTCGCGACCGGAGCGACCGCGCTGATCAGCGAGATGCTCGTCCACTCGCTCGACGCCTTCGCGGAGTCGGCAGGGCTCTCGGAGTTCTTCATCGCGGCCGTGATCGTCGCGATCGTGGGGAACGCCGCGGAGCACGGCGGCGCGGTCGTGATCGCCCGCCGTGGGAAGATGGTGCTCGCCACGGAGATCGCGATCTCGTCGAGCGCGCAGGTGGCGGTCTTCGTCGCGCCGGCGATCGCACTGCTCGCCTGGATCGTGAAGCCGGCGCTGCCGCTCGCGTTCCGGCCGATCGAGCTCGGTGCGATGGCCGCTTCGGCGGTCTTCGTCGCGTTCGTGATCCGCGACGGGCGGAGCAAGCGGTGGGAAGGATTCATGCTCGTCGGCGTCTACGGCGCGGTCGTGCTCGCCTTCCTCCTGTCAGGAGACCGGTAACCCCCGGGGTCAGGGCCCGAACGTCGCCTGCGTGCGCGTGAACGGGTACGTCGCCCAGTACATCCGCTCGATCTCGCCCTGCTCGTCGCGGACGAGCCGCAGGAGCTCGCCCTGCTCGCGCCCGGAGACGGTCCGAAGGGTCTCCCCGTCGACCGGCTCGAAGACGGAGGGCGGCCGCGTGGCGGGCGCCGTGGCGAGCCGCGCCTCGAGCTTGCCCTTGTTCCAGCCGAAGACGAACTCCGCTCCCTCCGACCACCAGCGCCCGAGCGCGCCCCGGAGCTCCGGCGGCGCGTCCTCCTCCGGCCACCATGGCTCGGGATCGTCGGGCAGGAGCTCGATCCCCTTCAGCGCGAGCGCGACGGCCAGCTCGTCCATCTCGGCGTTCGAGCCCGAGTTCGTCAGCGCGACGCCGCCGATCCCCGACTTCCGGTCGACGTAGACGCCGGAAAGGTGCCCCGGCATGCCGCCGCCGTGGCCGCCGAAGACGCGGTCGCCCCGGCGCATCAGCATCAGCCCGAGCCCCCAGCCGAGCGTCCACGCGTCGGGATCCCACATCACCTGCGGGAACCACATCCGCTCGACGGCCCCGGGCGCGAGGACGCCCTCGTGGCCCTCCGCGAGGAACGCCGCCCAGCGGCAGAGGTCGGCCGTCGTCGACCAGAGCTGGCCGGCGGCCGAGGCACCCCGGAGGTCGACGTCGTCGTGCTCGCGCTTGGCGACATTCGCGTACGGGTCGACGAGATAGCCGAGCGCCGACGGCTCCTCTCGCTCCCAGCTCGTCCGCTCGAGCCCGAGCGGGCGGATGATCCGCTCGTCGACGTAGTCGCGGTACGGCATGCCCGACCTCGCCGCGACGACGTGGCCGAGGAGTGCGAAGGCGAGGTTCGAGTAGTGGTGCGCCTGCGCCGGCTCGAGCACCTGCTCGGCGTGCGCGAGGCCCGCCAGGAGCCCGGCGTCGTCCGGCGACTCCAGCGACTCCCAGATGTCGCCGTGCGGCTCGCGCTGGAGCCCGGAGAGGTGCGCGAGCATCCGGCGCAGTGTCGGCTGCCCGTGATGGGCGTCTGGCAGGTGCTTCGAGATCGGGTCGTCGAGGCCGAGCTCGCCGGCCTCGCGCAGCTGCACGATCGCGGTCGCCGTGAAGGTCTTCGTGATCGAGCCGATGCGGTACTGGGTCTCGGGGGTCGCCTCGCGCTCGTCCTCGACGCCCGCGTAGCCGACCGCGTCGGCCCACAGCACCTCCCCCTTGCGGACGACCGCGGCACTGACACTCGGGAGCCGTTTCGCCTGTGCCGCGCGCAGGAGCGAGCCGAGCTCCTTCGCGACGTTCTCAGGCGCGGGCAAGAGCCCCGAGCGCCCGGGGGATCAGCTCGCCGGCGCGCTCGACGTCGTCGTCGCCGATGCCGAGGTGCGTGACGGCGCGCAGCACGCCCGGGTGCATCGTCGGGGTCAGGCCGACGCCCTCGGCGGCGAGCTGCTCGAGCGCCTGCGCCGACGTGAGGCCGAGGGGCCGGACGTCCACCTGCACGAAGTTCGTCTCGACCTGCTCGAGGTCGATCGGGACGCCCGCGCCCTCCAGCGTCTCGGCGAGCCGCCGGGCGCGAGCGTGATCCTCGGCGAGCCGCTCGACGTGGTGCTCGAGCGCATAGACCCCCGCCGCCGCGACGATCCCGGCCTGCCGCATCGCGCCGCCGAAGGCGTGCTTCTCGCGCCGCGCCTTCGCCATCAGCTCGCGGGAGCCGGCGACGAGCGCCCCGAGCGGGCAGCCGAGCCCCTTGGAGAGGCAGAGCGTGACCGTGTCGAAGTTGCCGCCGATCTCGGCCGCGCCGACGCCGCTCGCGACCGACGCGTTCATGAGGCGCGCGCCGTCGAGGTGGACGCGCACGCCGAGCTCGCGGCAGAGCGCGGTGACGGCCTCGATCTCCTCCAGCGGCCAGACCCGGCCGCCCGACGAGTTGTGCGTGTTCTCGAGGGCGACGACGCCGGTGAGCGGGACGTGGAAGCCGTCGCTCTGGCGGTGCGCCGCACGGATCTGATCGACGCTCAGCCGCCCGGCGGTTCCGGGTAGCGGCCGCGTCTGGAGCCCCGAATGGCGGGCCGCGCCGCCGAGCTCCGCGATCATGATGTGCGCGTTCTCCTCGACGATCAGCTCCGAGCCGCGCTCCGTCAGGATCGCGAGCGCGATCTGGTTCGCCATCGTCGCCGTCGGGAGGTAGACCGCCTCCTCCTGCCCGAGCAGCTCCGCGCCGCGGCGCTCGAGCTCGTTCACGGTCGGATCCTCGCGGCGTTGCTCGTCGCCGACCTCGGCGCGGGCCATCGCGTCGCGCATCCCTTGCGTCGGGACCGTGGCGGTGTCGGAGCGGAGGTCGATCATCGCGGAAAAACCTACAGCTCCTCGTCCGCGCCGACCTCGGCGAGCGTCTGCGTCCGCGCCCGCTCGATCCTCGCGTAGCGCTTGGCGAACTGCCCCGTCGCATAGGCGGTGAGCGTCTCCTCCGAGATCCCGAACGGCGGCTCGACGTACTCGCTGTACCCCTCGCGGACGATCCCGAGCGCGAGCGGCAGCAGTTCGCTCATCCGCGCCTCGATCGCCTCCCAGAGCGACGGGTCGGCCTGGACGAGCCGCGCGAGCAGGAAGACGCCGTAGGCGATGTGGCGCGACTCGTCGCGCTTGACGAGCCGCAGCCCCTCGCGCAGGCCGGGCAGCAGGGCCTCCGCCTCGAGGGCCTCGAAGAACGCGTGGTAGCCGGTCTCCGCGAGGACTCCCTCGACGATCATGTTGTAGGTGACGGCGGCCCGCGCCTGGGCGGAGGGCGAGCTGTCCACGAGGAGCGCGTTCATCGCGGCCGGCAGCTCTTGGGCGAAGAGCGCCTTGTAGCTCGGCGTGTGGAACCGCTCGAGCCCGGTCGGCGCACCCGCGACCTCGTCGAGGAAGCGTCGGAAGAACTGGACGTGCTTGCCCTCCTCCCAGAGGAACGTCGTCAGGAAGAGCTCCTCCTCGAGCCGGCCCTCACGCGCGATCGCGAGCATCAACGGCAGCAGGTCGGCGGTGACCGACTCCTCGCCCGCGAGGAACAGTGACGCGTTCCGGAGGATCGACTCGCGCTGCAGCCCGTTCAGGCGGTCGGCGAAGTCGGCCCGGTCGCGGGCGAAGTCGATCTCGCAGGGATCCCAGGTGCCGAGGCGCTTCGCCTTCTCGTAGAGGCGCATCGGCAGCGAGTCGTCGTCCATCCGCTCATCGTAATCCGTACCTTGGCGGTTACCTTGAGTCCATGACTTCGCCTTACGTCCTGCCCGACGGGCTGCCGGTGCCGGTGGACGACGGAGCCGCGGCGCACCTCGAGGGCGCGGAGCTGCCGTCGCTCGTCCTCGGGTCGTCGCAGGGCCCGGTCGACGTCGCCGGCTTCGAGGTGCTCTACGTCTACCCGCGCGCGGGTCGGCCGGGACAGCCGATGCTCCCCGGCTGGGACGAGATTCCCGGCGCGCGCGGCTGCACGCCGCAGTCGTGCGCGTTCCGCGACCACGCCGCGGAGCTCGCGGAGCTCGGCGCCCGCGTCGCCGGCCTCTCGGCGCAGACGCTGGACGACCAGGTCGAGTTCGCCGAGCGGAACCGGATGCCGTTCCCCGTGATCGCCGACCCGGAGCTGCAGCTGCGCGACTCGCTCGGGCTGCCGACGTTCGAGATCGAAGGCCTGACCCTCTACAAGCGGCTGGCGCTCGTGGTGGAGCACGGCCGGATCGTGAAGGTGTTCTACCCCGTGTTCCCGCCCGACCGGAACGCGGCCGACGTGCTCGACTGGCTGAGGTCGCCCCGATGACGTAGCGCTACCGTGTCCTGGATGGACACGGCCCTCCTCGAACAGATCCTCTCCGACGAACCGCCCTACCGCGCACGGCAGGTGTGGGAATGGACCGCGCGCGGCGCCGGCTCGTACGCCGAGATGTCGAACCTCCCGGCGGCGCTGCGCGCACGGCTCGAGGAGCACGTCCCGTTCTCGACGCTCGAGGTGGCGCAGGAGCAGGTGGCGCGCGACGGGACGGTCAAGACGCTGTTCCGCACCCACGACGGCCATCCGGTCGAGGCGGTGCTGATGCGTTACCACGACGGCCGCCGCTCGATCTGCGTCTCGTCGCAGTCCGGCTGCCCGCTGACGTGCACGTTCTGCGCCACGGGCCGGATGCAGTTCGGGCGCAATCTGACGCCGTCGGAGATCCTCGACCAGGCACTCCACTTCCGCCGGCTCGAGGAGGTCAACCACCTCGTCTTCATGGGCATGGGCGAGCCGTTCCTGAACCTCGACTCGGTGCTGGCGGCAGCGCGCCGGCTGCCGGATCTCGGCATCACCCACCGGCGGACGACGGTCTCGACGGTCGGGTGGCTGCCCGGGCTGCGGCGCTTCGTCGACGAGGTCGAGGAGCCGGTCCGGCTCGCGTTCTCGATCCACGCGGCCGATCCGGAGCTGCGGAGCTCGCTGATGCCGGTCAACGACCGCTATCCGCTGCACGCCGTCCTCGCGGAGCTGGAGCGTTACCACGAGCTGCGCCATCGCAAGGTCTACGTCGAGTACGTGATGCTCGCCGGGGTGAACGACCGCGTCGAGCAGGCCCGGAAGCTCGCCGACGTGCTCGACCCGAAGATCTTCAAGGTGAACCTGATCCCGTACAACCCCACCGGCACGTACGACGGCTCCTCCCGCGCCGCGATCGCGGCGTTCAAGTCGGTGCTCGACAGGGCGCGGCTGCCGGCAACGGTGAGGCTGACGCGCGGCCGCGACATCGCGGCCGCCTGTGGCCAGCTCGCGGCGACCCCCTGAGGACACGTCTCCCCGAGCCACGTCCGGGGTCTGACCCCGGACATGTCC
>DAISLG010000056.1:7220-8460 GCA_036820565.1 Gaiellaceae bacterium
GACATGTCCTTGCGCCCACACGCATCCACTACGATGCGGCCGTGAGCACCGAGGCGCGGACCGAGGATCAGGTCGACGAGACCGCCCGCCTCGCGGCGCTGCACCGCTACGACCTGCTCGACACGCCGCCGGACCAGTCGTTCGACCGGCTCACCGCGCTGGCCGCGCGCATCTTCGACGTCCCGATCTCGATCGTGAGCCTGGTCGACCACGACCGCATCTGGTTCAAGTCGCACCACGGCCTCGACGTGGAGGAGATCGGCCGCGAGCCGGGCCTCTGCGCGTCGGCGATCCTCCACGGCGAGCCCTGGGTCGTCGAGGACGCCCGCTCGGATCCGCGGTCGCTCGCGAACCCGCTCGTCGCCGGCGAGTTCGGGCTCCAGTTCTACGCGGGCGCACCCCTCGTCACCCGTGACGGCCACCGGCTCGGCACGATCTGCGTGATCGACCGCGAGCCGCGCACGGTCACGCCCGAGGAGGAGCAGACGCTCGCCGACCTCGCGGAGATCGTCGTCGACGAGATGGAGCTGCGCCTCGCCGCCCGCACCGAGAACGAGCGGCTCGAGAGCATCCGCTCGGAGTTCGTCTCGACCGCCTCGCACGAGCTACGGACGCCGGTCGCTGCGATCTACGGCTCGGCCCTGACGCTCGCGCGCGAGGATCTCGACCCGCAGCTGAAGGACGATCTGCTCGACGTGATCGCGGCGCAGTCCGCGCGACTCGCGAGCCTCGTCGAGGTGATCCTGACCGCCGACCAGGTCGTGTCGGGGCGGATGCAGTTCCACCTCGCCTCGGTCGACGGTGTCGCCGCCGCTCGCCGGATCGTCGCGGAGAGGCAGCATCGGCTCCCGGCCGGTCTCGAGCTCACGCTGCGGGACGACGGCGGCGTCCCGCCCGTCATCGCCGACGCCGAGAAACTGCTGCTCGTGCTCGAGAACCTCGTCGAGAACGCGATCAAGTACTCGCCCGACGGCGGCGCGATCGAGCTCGGCGTCGCCGACGCGGACGGCCGCGTGCGCTTCCGCGTCGCCGACGAGGGCCTCGGGATCGCGCCCGCCGAGCACGAGCGCGTCTTCGACAAGTTCTACCGGCTCGACCCGGACCTGAACCGGGGCGTCTCTGGCACGGGCCTCGGCCTCTTCATCTGCCGCGAGATCGTCCGCGGAATGAACGGGACGATCCGCGTCGAGTCGACCGAGGGCCGGGGCTCCGTCTTCTCGGTGGAGCTTCCCGCCGCGGG
>DAISLG010000056.1:8560-11650 GCA_036820565.1 Gaiellaceae bacterium
CACATCACCTCGGTGCGCACCATCCCGTACGCGGTGTCCGTCTCCTCCTCGACCGCCTCCGCGTCGGCGGGCGCGGAGAACGCCGGCCAGCCGCAGCCCGAGTCGTACTTCGTCTCGGACGTGAACAGCTTCGTGCCGCAGCCGGCGCAGACGTACGTGCCGTCGTCGAACACATGGTCGTACTCGCCGGTGAACGGGCGCTCGGTGCCCTTCTGCCGAAGCACGTCGTACTGCTCGGGCGTCAGCTCCGCCCGCCACTCCTGCTCTGACTTCTCGATCTTCGGCGTCATCAGACCCGCGCCCCGTGCTTCTCGAGATAGCACTGGTGGTACTCCTCGGCGCGATAGAACTCCGACGCCGGCGTGATCTCGGTGACCACGAGGCCGTCGTAGCGCGTCTGCTCGAGCGCCTTCGAGCGCACGGCGACCTCCTGCTGCTCGGGCGCGTGAAAGAAGATCGCCGAGCGGTACTGGTCGCCCACGTCCCAGCCCTGGCGGTTCAGCTGCGTCGGGTCGTGCTTCGCCCAAAAGATCTCGAGCAGCTCGGCGTACGAGACGCGCTCGGGGTCATAGGCGACCTCGACGACCTCGGCGTGCCCGGTCTGCCCCGAGCACACGTCGTCGTACGAGGGATCCTCCATCGTGCCGCCGAGGTACCCGACGGCGGTGTCCGTGACGCCGTCGACCTTGCGGAAGGCCGTCTCGACGCCCCAGAAGCATCCTGCTCCGAATGTTGCTTTTTCTGTCATGTCCATCAGTCTGCCGACGCGGCGATTCGTTACTCGGGGCCGACGCGGACGAGCATCTTGCCGATGTTCTCGCCGGAGAGCAGGCCGATGAAGGCCCGCGGCGCGTTCTCGATCCCGTCGACGACCGTCTCGCGGTAGGAGAGCCGGCCGTCCGCGATCCAACCGGCCATGTCGGGGACGAAGTCACTCATCCGGTGGAAGTGGTCGGAGACGATGAAGCCCTGGATGCGCAGGCGCTTGCCGACCACCATCGCGAGGTTCGACGGGCCGGGCTCCGGCCGCTCGGCGTTGTAGCGGGAGATCATCCCGCACGCGACGACCCTGCCGTACGGGCGCAACGCGGAGATCGCGGCCTCGAGGTGGTCGCCGCCGACGTTGTCGAAGTAGAGATCGATTCCGTCGGCGAGCGCCTCGCGCGGCGGCGTCGTCTTGTAGTTGAACGCCTCGTCGAAGCCGAGCTCGTCGCGGAGCCAGGCGACCTTCTCGTCGGAGCCGGCGCTCCCGATCACGCGGCAGCCCTGGATCTTCGCGATCTGGCCGACCGCGCTTCCGACCGCGCCGGCCGCTCCGGAGACGAACACCGTCTCGTCCTCGAGCGGCTTGCCGATGTCGAGCAGGCCGACGTACGCGGTCAGGCCGGGCATGCCGAGCACGCCGAGGGAGGCCGAGACGGGCGCCAGCGACGGGTCGAGCTTGAACAGGCCGGAACCATCCGAGACCGCGACCTCGCGCCAGCCGAGCATGCTCGTGACCCAGTCCCCCTCGGCGAAGTCCGGGTTCCGCGACGAGACCACCTCGCCGACCGCCCCGCCGGTCAGAACCTCACCGACCTGGAACGGCGGCACGTAGGAGCGGACGTCGTTCATGCGCCCGCGCATGTACGGGTCGACGGAGACGAAGGCGTTGCGGATCAGGAGCTCGCCCTCGGCGGGATCGGCGACGTCCGCCTCGGCCAGCTCGAAGTCGGACTCCTTCGGCAGCCCCTGCGGACGCGCGGCGAGGCGGATCTCGCGGCTCTTCACCGGTTCACCGTGGACATGTCCGGGTAGCGATCGCCGGCGGCGGCGGCCTTCGGGAACGCCTCCTCGATCCGCGCCAGCTCCTCGGCGGTCAGCTCGAGCTCGGCGGCCCCGGCGTTCTCCTCGAGGTACGAGCGGCGCTTCGTCCCGGGGATCGGGACGACGTCGTCGCCGCGGGAGTGCACCCACGCGAGCGCGAGCTGCCCCGGCGTGACGTCCCGCTCGGCCGCGATCTCCGTGACGCGCTCGACGAGCGCCAGGTTCCGGTCGAAGTTCTCGCCCTGGAAGCGCGGGCTGAAGCGGCGGAAGTCGCTCTCCTCGAGATCGTCGAGCGAGCGGATCCGGCCGGAGAGGAAGCCGCGGCCGAGCGGGCTGTAGGCGACGAGCCCGATCCCGAGCTCACGCGCGGTCGGGAGGATCTCGTCCTCGATGTCGCGCGAGAAGAGCGAGTACTCGGACTGGAGCGCGGTGATCGGGTGGACGGCGGATGCGCGGCGGAGCGTCTCGGCCGAAGCCTCGGAAAGCCCGATGAAGCGCACCTTCCCGGCCTCGACGAGCTCTGCCAGCGCGCCGACGGTCTCCTCGATCGGCGTCTCGAGGTCGACGCGGTGCTGGTAGTAGAGGTCGATCGTCTCCACCCCGAGCCGCTCGAGCGAGGCGTCGCAGGCCGAATGGACGTAGTCGGGGCTGCCGTTCACCCGAGCCGCTCCCCCGCCGGGCCGCGCATGATCCCGAACTTCGTCGCGAGCTGCACCTCGTCGCGGCGCCCGGCGATCGCACGGCCGACGAGCTTCTCGTTCGTGAACGGCCCGTACATGTCGGCCGTGTCGAGGAACGTCACGCCGAGCTCGAGCGCCCGGTGGATCGTCGCGAGCGCCTCGGCCTCGTCGGCGGTCCCGTAGAACTCGGACATGCCCATGCAGCCGAGCCCCTGCTTCGAGACCTCGAGGCCCTGCGTTCCGAGTCGGCGTCGCTCCACCCGCGCCACTCTACGCACTACCCGCCTTTCTGGGCCTCGAGCCGGCGGGCCTCGCCGGCCAGGTCCGGGTGCTCCTCGAACCCGTACTTGAGGATCGCCCGCTTCGCCGCCTTGACCTCGTCGAGCCGGCGCACGGGACGCGATGTCGGCGCTGCCTTCACCGTCTCGGGCTCGTCACGCGCCTCGCGGACGATCGCGAGCATCGCGTCGCAGAACTCGTCGAGCGTCTCCTTCGCCTCCGTCTCCGTCGGCTCGATCATCAGCGCCTCCGGGACGACGAGCGGGAAGTAGACCGTCGGCGGGTGGAAGCCGTAGTCCATCAGCCGCTTCGCGACGTCGAGCGC
>DAISLG010000057.1:0-11580 GCA_036820565.1 Gaiellaceae bacterium
TCGAGCCGGCCACGTTCGTGCCGCGCCCGCGGACGGACGACACGATCGACGCCGAGCGCATCCTCGAGGGCGGCCTCGTCCTCGTCGACGCGCGCGTGCCCGAGCGCTACCGCGGCGAGGTCGAGCCGGTCGACCCGGTCGCCGGGCACATCCCGGGCGCGCTCAACGCGCCGTGGAACGAGGAGCTCCCGGAGCTGCCCGGGGGCGACGTGGCCGCGTACTGCGGCTCCGGCGTGACCGCGTCCGTGCTCGTGCACCGGCTCGCCCTCGCGGGCCGCGACGCGAAGCTCTACCCGGGCTCCTGGAGCGAGTGGTCCGGCCGCGGACTTCCCGCAGAGCGCGGCTAGGCGGCCGTCGCCGAGCCGAACGCGGTCAGGTACGGCTGCCACCCCGACGGGATCTTCGGCGTCGCCAGCTTGATGAAGAGCACCGGCGCCGGTGGGCGCGGCGGGTGCGAGAGGTGCATCTCGAGCTCGTGCAGCAGGCGGTTGCCCTTGCGCAGGTTGCAGGGTGAGCACGAGGTGACGACGTTCTCCCAGACCGAGTCGCCGCCGCGCGAACGGGGCACGACATGGTCGAGCGTCATCCTCCCCGACGCCGTCCCGCAGTAGACGCACTGCCAGTTGTCGCGGGCAAAAAGCGCACGGCGCGAGATCTTCCGCTGGATCGTCCGAGGCACCCGCACGTAGGTGACGAGCCGGATCACGTGCGGCCACGGATACGTGTCCGTCGCCGACCGTAGCGGCTTCTCGAGCCGCTCCAGAACCTCCGCCTTGCCTTTGAAGACGAGCACGTGCGCACGTCTCATGGAGCAGACGTTCAGGGGCTCGTAACTCGCATTCAGGACGAGAACCTGTTGCAACTCGGGGAAAATCTAGCACCGGTGCTACCGGGACATCGCGCGGTCGACCGCCTCCTGCTCCTCGGGGGAGAGCGTGACCGACGCGCGGCCGTCATCGAGCTGCTTCATGTAGATGCGGGCGTAGTCCCGCCCCTGGATCGCGGTGACGACGACGCCCGTCCGACCCGCGTCGAGCAGCGCGAGCGACGCGGACTGGTGGCCCCCCGTCCCCTCGTAGGCGTCGTAGCGGACGATCGCCGTGTTCAGGAGCGTCGCGTCGATCCGCCGATCGACGCGCGCGAGGCCGGCCGCAATCTCGTCGACGGCGCGGTTCAGGTCGTCGATCCGCGACTGGAGCGAGACGGCGAAGTCGATCAGGTCAGCCCGCCCGCCACCGAGCAGGATCCGCTGCGCGTCGCGCACGCGGCGGACGCGGATCCACGCGACGAAGGCGACGAGGAGCGCGACGCCGGCGACCGAGGCGCCGCCGATCGCGATCCACGCGGCGGTGCTGCCCGAGAGGCTCACCCGAGGGAGAAGATGACCGGGTACTCGGCCGAGTTGTTGCTCGTGTTGCGCTCGCCGGGCACCGCCTGGACGTCGACCTTCACCGACGTCTTCTGGGCGAACGGCACCTGACCGAGGTCCTTGAAGACGACGGTCTTCTGGTCGCCGGAGTTGATCAGGTCGATCGTCTGCGTCCGCACGATCGGCTCGGGGCTCTTCTGGATCGTCAGGGTCACCTTGATCCCGACCTCCTGCGAGTCGCCCGAGTCCTGGACCGTGATCGCAAACCCGAGGTCGGTCGAGGCGGTGATCGTGTTCTCGGCCGACGAGGTCAGCTGGCTCTCACCCGGGAGCGCCTTGACCGAGACGATGTTGGTGCCGTGGACGCCGGTCGGCGTGCCCCCGGTCGAGGCGCCACGGATGCGCTGGAGCAGGGGCCCCATCGAGCTGCGCGTGGCGAGGTCGGGGTTGAGCACGAAGGTCGAGTCGGGAACGGCGACGCCCGTCACGCCCTGCTTCTGGAGCTCGGCCATCGCCGGGGCCTTGAACAGGTCGGCCCAGACGACGTCGCTCGTGACGAGGCGCTGCGCCTGGTCGGCGAGCAGCTTCGCGTCGCTCGTCGTGTCCTTCGAGGTCGCGGTCTGCCTGAACGTGTCCGCCAGCCCCTGGAGGCCGCTGACCCGGAACTGGAGCGCCTCGATCAGGCTCCGGTGCTCCTCGCGGAGCGGCCCGGGCGGGGTCAAGCTCCGCACCTTCGCGACGTCCTGCTCCTCGCGCTGTGCGTACCCGCGCAGCTTCGGCTCGATGTCCGAGACCTTCTGGCCGGTCGTCGTCAGCAGCTCGTTCAGGTCGCGCCCGATCCCGTCGGATGCCGCGGCGATCGCGTGGACGTTCTCCATGTAATGCCTGTACGCGTTGCGCTTGCTCGCGCCCTGGCAGCTCTGCACCCAGAAGACGAGCAGGACGACGACCAGGATCGCGAACGCGATCACGCCCATCAGCCGCAGGACGGGAGTCAGACCTTGGGGGGCATGGATCGGCTTCCTCGGGCCGCCGCCGCCGCGTTTGGGCATGCGGACGCGCTGCGTCGACTGAGCCTCGCGCGTTTCCGGCTCGTCGTCGAAGAAGTCGAACTCGATATCGTCGTTGTCGCGCTTCATCACGGCGCTCCGAAGGCCACTGTAACCACTTGTTCGGCCGGGAAAGGAGTTCTCCTTGCCACGGCCAAACGGTTGAGGACGCATGAGCGCCGTTCCTGCCACCGACCTCATCCTCGGCCGCTACCGTCCGCTGAAGCCTCTCGGCACCGGCGGCTCGGGCTCGGTCTGGCTCGCGCGGGACGAGCAGACGGGCCTCGACGTGTCGCTCAAGATCGTCGCGCGCGAGGGCAAGGCGGGCGCGCGGGCCGAGCGCGAGGCGAAGGCGGCGACGAAGCTCCGGCACGAGCGCTGCCTGCGCGCATACGCGCTCGCGCGCGATCCGAGCCACGTCTACATCGCCTACGAGTACGTGCCGGGCCGCACGCTGCGCGAGGCGCTCCGCGCGGGCGACGTCGACGACGCCGGCGCGGTCGAGATCGCCGCGCAGATCCTCGACGGGCTCGCGCACGCCCACGCGCGCGGGATCGTCCACCGCGACGTCAAGCCGTCGAACATCCTGCTGGCCGAAGGGCCGGGCCATTCGGTGCGCATCCTCGACTTCGGTCTCGCTCTGATGGGCGGCGAGGAGACGCTGACGGCGAAGGGGGACGTGCCGGGCACGCTCGCCTACATCTCGCCCGAGCGGCTGAAGGGAGAGACGGCCGGCCCCGCAGCTGACGTCTGGGCGGTCGGCGTCCTCCTCTGGGAGGCCCTCGCCGGCTGGCACCCGTTCTGGTCGGGCTCCCTCGTCGACACGTCGCGCAAGATCCAGGCCGGGGCACCCCCGCTCGAGCGCGCGCGCCCCGATCTCCCGACGGCGCTGCACGACGCGGTCGCGAGCGCGCTGTGGTCGCAGCCCGGGCGCCGGCCGCCCGCCGTGCAGCTCGCCGAGACGCTCCGCGACGCCACCCGGCGCCGCCGCAAGAAGGCGAAGAACGCGCCGCCGCCCCGGCGCCGCGCGACCAACCTCGTCGCCAGGCTCGCGCCGGCCGGGCTCGCGGGCGTCGCGTCCGGCTGGAGCGCAACGGCGCTGCCGTTCTATCCGGCCGGATGGCCGATCGGCATCGCCGCAGCCGCGGCCGCGCTCACGTTCGCGCGCGAGCGGGTCGGCCTCGCGTTCGCCCTCGCGGTGCCGTTCTTCCCGCTCGCGAACCTCTCGCTCGGCCTCGCGCTGCTCTACGCCGTGCTCGCGGCGGGATGGATCGCGCTCTCGTGGCGCGACCCCCGCTCGGGCCTCTTCCTTGCCGTCGGCCCCCTGCTCGCCCCCGTCGCCGCGCTCGGACTGCTCCCGCTCGCGGCGCAGCTCGTCCGCGGCCACGGGCGACGCGCGGCGCAGGTCGGCGCGGCGGTGCTCCTCACCGGCGTCGTCGCCGGGCTGCGGCACGTCGGCCTGCCGTTCACGGGCGACCGGCCGCCGCTCGGGATCGGCGTCGCGGGCAGCGACAGGCCCTCCGCCGTGGCGGGTGAGCTGTGGGCGGCGCTCTCCGCGCATCCCGCGCTCGGCGTCGAGGCGGCGGCGCTCGCGGTCGCCGCCGCGCTGCTCCCGTTCGTGCGCCGCAGAGGGCCGTGGCCGGCGGCGCTCTTCGCCGGAGCGTTCCTCTGCATCACGCTGCTCGCGGTGCCCGGGGTCGCCCCGGCCCCGCTCGTCGCGGCCGCCTGGATCACGTGGGCGGCGCTCACGTTCGAACCGGCGCATTAACATCGGCCTTCGGGGTACACCCCGCCCATGAGCGTGCTGCGAAACATCGAGCTGAAGATCGAGGGCCTCTTCGAGGGAGTCTTCGGCCGCGCCTTCAGGACGCACGTCCAGCCCGTCGAGCTCGCGCGCAAGCTCGTGAAGGAGATGGACGACCACCGCAACGTCTCGGTCTCGCGGATCTACGTCCCGAACGAGTACACGATCTACCTCTCTCCCGACGACCGCGAGCAGTTCTCGAGCTACGAGGCCTCGCTCTGCGACGAGCTGAAGGACTACCTCGCCGAGCACGCCCGGCGCGAGAACTACGTGCTGCTGTCGCGGCCGAAGGTGCTGCTCGAGACCGACGACGACCTGACCGTCGGCGAGTTCGGGATCGCGACGCGAATGGCCGAGGGCGGCAAGGGCGCGGGCGCGCCCGCGGTGGAGGCCGAGGCGGGCGCGACGATGATCTACAAGCCGAACGCGCCGGCCGCGACCGAGGCTGCTTCGCCGGTCGAGCTCGGGATCGAGCGCGAGGTCGTCACGCTGACCGCCGAGGGGAAGCGGCACGAGCTGACGAAGCGGCGTGTCCTGATCGGCCGGTCGAAGGACTGCGACATCCAACTCGGCGACCCGAACGCCTCGCGGCGGCACGCGGAGGTGCGCCAGGAAGGGGCGACCTACTGGCTGATCGACCTCGACTCGACGAACGGCGTCGAGGTCAAGGGGAAGCGCCAGAAGCGGATCAAGCTCGAGGACGGCACCCGCTTCACGATCGGCTCGACGGAGCTCGTCTTTGCGCGGGAGGGCGAAGCGTGATCGCATCGGCGAGCGTCGAGACCTCCCTGCTCCTGCTGAAGATCGCCTTCCTCGTCCTCCTCTACCTCTTCATCTGGCGGATCGTCCGCACGGCCAGCCGCGACCTGCGGCTGCCGCAGGAGTCGATGATCCTCGCGCCGCAGCACGCCGCCGGGCTCGTCGCGACGGCACCGCAGGTCGCGGGCCGGCTCGTCGTCGTCAAGAGCCCGGCGCTCGGCAACGGCGAGGAGTACGACTTCGACGCGGCGCCGCTGACGGTCGGCCGCGGCGCGAACAACGACATCGCGATCGACGCCGACGAGTACGCCTCGGCCCGCCACGCGCGGTTCGAGCCACGGCGCGACGGGATCTACGTCGAGGACGTCGGCTCGACGAACGGCACCTACGTCAACGGGATCCGGCTGACGCGGGAGCGCAAGCTCGCGCCGGGCGACGTCGTCCGCGTCGGCGAAACCGATCTGAGGTTCGAGCCGTGACCGCCCTCGGCAAGAGCGCCGGCAAGACCGACCCGGGTCGCAAGCGGCGCCGGAACGAGGATTCGTTCGTCTGCGAGCCGCCGCTCTTCGCAGTCGCGGACGGCATGGGCGGAGCGCAGGCCGGCGAGCTCGCGTCCGGCCTCGCCGCCGCGGCGCTGCGCGGCGACGGGACGCGCGGCGACGGGAACAGCGAGGAGCACCTCGTCTCGCTGATCCAGGCCGCGAACCGCAGCGTCTTCGAGCGCGCGCGCGAGGACGCCTCCGCCTCCGGGATGGGGACGACGGTCACCGCGGCGATCGTCGAGGACGACGGGCTCGTCGTCTTCGGCCACGTCGGCGACTCGCGCGCGTACCTCGTCCGCGACGGCTCGCTCGAGCAGGTCACCGACGACCACTCGCTCGTCGCGGAGCTCGTCCGCAGCGGCAAGCTCTCGCCGCAGGAGGCCGAGGTGCACCCGCAGCGCTCCGTGATCACGCGCGCGCTCGGCACCGACCCCGACGTCGACGTCGACAGCTTCTCGGTGCACGCGCAGCCGGGCGACCTCTTCCTGATCTGCTCGGACGGACTCTCGGGGATGGTCGACGACGAGACGATCCTGGCGCTCGTGCAGGAGAACCGCGCCGACCTGGACGCCGCTGTGAAGGCGCTCGTCAACGCGGCGAACCGCGGCGGCGGCGAGGACAACATCACCGCGCTCCTCTTCGAGATCACGGGGGACGAGATCCCGGCCGAGGAGCAGACCGCACAGCTGCCGGCCGTCGAGGAGCCCGACGACGAGGAGGACACCCTCTCGGGGATCGACCCCGTCCCGGCCGCGGTGCAGACGATGGTCGTCGCACCCGACGAGATCGCGCAGCACGTCGCGGCCACGCGGGAAGAGCCGAAGCCCTCGCTCGCACGGCGCGGGCTCGCCGTCCTCGTCATCCTCACGCTGGTCCTCGTGATCGCCGCGCTCGTCCTCTGGGGGCTGGCCCGCTGACGTGAGCTTGAGCTTCAGGAACCGCGAGCTCCTCTTCCTGCTCGTCGTCGGCGCCCTCACCGGGATCGGCTTCGCGAGCGTCTACATCGCCCAGCAGTCCGCCGTCTCGACGGGCTCCCTGGCGTACGCCGCGTTCTTCCTCTCCCTCTACCTGCTCGCCCATGTCGTCGCGCGCCGGACGACGCCGAACGCCGACCCGTACCTGCTGCCCATCACCGGGCTCCTGACGGCGGTCGGCCTGACGGAGATCTACCGCCTCGACCCGAAAGACGCATTCCGTCAGGGCTTCTGGATCGTGATCGCCGTCGCCCTGTTCACGGCCGCGCTGCTCGCGCTCCGGCGCGACTACCGGCGACTCGAGTCGTACAAGTACCTCTTCGGCATCGGCGCGATCGTCCTGCTGATGCTGCCCGCGGTGCCTGGGATCGGCCGGACGGTGAACGGCGCACGCCTGTGGGTCGGCGTCGGCTCGTTCCAGTTCCAGCCGGGCGAGCTGGCGAAGATCTTCCTGATCGTCTTCCTCGCCGGCTACCTGCGCGAGAAGCGCGAGGTGCTCGCCCAGGGGCGGCTCAAGGACTTCGGGCCGCTGCTCGTGATCTGGGGCGGCGCGATGCTCGTCCTGGTCGAGACGAACGACCTCGGCTCCGCCCTCCTCTACTACGGGATCTTCCTCGCGCTGCTCTACGTCGCGACCGCGCGGGCCGCGTTCGTCGGGATCGGGGCCGTGATGTTCGCCGTCGGCTCGGCCGGCGCGTACGAGACGATCGGCCACGTCCGCGAGCGCGTCACGATCTGGCTGCACCCGTGGACGGCGCATGCGGTCTACTGCCCGTCGACCGGCAGGCCGGCGCTGCGCCAGGACTGCGAGAGCTACCAGCTCGTCAAGTCCCTCTACTCGATCGGCAACGGCTCGTTCGGCGGCACCGGGCTCGGCAAGGGGACGTTCAAGACCGCGGAGGGCCACGACCTGATCCCGTTCCTGAACACGGACTTCATCTACTCGGCGCTCGCGCAGGAGCTCGGCCTGATCGGCGTCGCCGCGCTGCTGCTCGTGTTCATGCTCTTCGTCATGCGCGGGATGAAGATCGCGCTCCAGGCCCAGGACGGCTTCTCGAAGCTCCTTGCCGCCGGCCTGACCTTCGGCTTCGCGCTCCAGACGTTCCTGATCGTCGGCGGCGTCCTCCGCGTGATCCCGCTGACGGGCATCACGCTCCCGTTCGTCTCGTACGGCGGCTCGAGCGTCGTTGCGAACTTCGTCCTCCTCGCGGGACTGATGCTCGTCTCGAACCGGGCGAACGCGCGATGAACCGCCAGATCGCCAGGCTCGCGACGGCGTCGATGATCCTGATCGTCGTCCTGATCGTCGCGACGACCTACTGGCAGACCTGGGCGTCCGCGGGCCTGGCCGACCGGCAGGACAACTCGATCCAGCGCGTCGCCCAGTTCAAGATCAAGCGCGGCGCGATCTACGCGTCCGACGGGCGGACGGTGCTCGCGACGAACGTGAAGCGGAAGGTCGGCGGCCAGACGCTGTACTTCCGCACCTACCCGACGAACGGCTTCGCCTCGCAGGTCGTCGGCTACTCGACGCAGGGCCGCTCGCGCACCGGGATCGAGCGCGAGGAGAACGCGTACCTGACCGCGTCGAACGCGAACCTGAACACGGTCGTGAGCAAGGCCTTCGACAACCTCAAGGGCGCGACGATCAAGGGCAACAACCTCGTCCTGACGCTGAACGTGAAGGCGCAGCGGGTCGCGGAGTCGCAGCTCCGCGGCAAGTGCGGCTCCGCCGTCGTCTGGAACCCGAGGACGGGCGCGGTGCTCGCGATGGCGTCGAGCCCGAGCTTCGACCCGAACCTGATCGAGCGACAGGCCGGCTACGCGAAGATCCAGGCGACGACGGCGCCCTGCAAGCCGGCCTCGCCGCTCCTGAACAGGGCGACGCAGGGCCTCTACCCGCCGGGCTCGACCTTCAAGGTCGTCACCGCCGCGGCCGCGCTCGACACGGGGACGTACAAGCCGGACTCGAAGTTCTACGACCCCGGCTACTGCGAGGAGTACGGCAAGAAGGTCTACAACGCGGGCAACCCCGACCAGAACGGCACGGAGCAGTTCGGGAACGTCGACTTCACGACCGCGTTCGAGCACTCGATCAACGCCGTCTTCTGCGACATCGGCAAGAAGCTCGGCGCCGCCACCCTGATCGACTACGCGAAGCGGTTCGGCTTCTACTCGACCCCGCCGCTCGAGACGCCCGGCGACGCGCGCTCGGCGTCCGGGCTCTACGTCAACCACCGGCCCTTCGACCCGAAGGATCCGAACTCGAAGGTCGACCCGGGCCGCTTCGCGTTCGGGCAGGAGCGGCTGCTCGTCACGCCGCTCCAGATGGCGATGGTCGCCGGCGCGGTCGCGAACGGCGGCGTCCTGATGAAGCCGCATCTGCTCGCCCGCGTCGAGAGCCCCGGCGGCAGCATCGTCTCGAAGGTGCACCCACAGAAGCTCGGCCGCGCGATCAAGCCCGAGACGGCGGCGGCGCTGACGACGATGATGGAGGCTGTCGTGACCGGCGGCACGGGCACGGCGGCGGCGATCCCGGGCGTCAAGGTGGCGGGCAAGACCGGTACCGCGGAGACCGGCGTCGCGCACGTCTACACGGCCTGGTTCGTCTTCTTCGCACCGGCGGACGACCCGCAGGTGGCGGGTGCGGTCGTCGTCGAGGGCCAGCGCAACGGCTTCGGCGGCAAGATCTCCGCGCCGATCGCGAAGGCGATCATGCAGGCAATCCTGCCTGCCGGGTCGAACTCACAGGGTTGAGCCGATGACGGTGACGGACACGCTCATCAATCGCGTCTTCGACCGGCGCTATCTGATCGTGCGCAAGCTCGGCGCGGGCGGGATGGCGAACGTCTACCTCGCCGAGGACCAGGAGCTCGGGCGGCGGGTCGCGCTGAAGATGCTGAACGACCGGCACGCGCACGACGAGCAGTTCGTCGAGCGCTTCCGCCGCGAGGCGAAGAACGCGGCCGGCCTCTCGCACCCGAACATCGTCTCGATCTACGACCGCGGCGAGGCCGAGGGCACCTACTACATCGCGATGGAGTACCTCGACGGCCGCACCTTGAAGGAGCTGCTGATCCGGAACGGGCCGACCCCGACCCCGATCGCGATCGACTACGCGCGCCAGATCCTCGCGGCCGTCGCGTTCGCCCACCGGAACGGGATCGTCCACCGCGACATCAAGCCGCACAACGTGATGGTCGGCGCCGACGGCCGGCTCAAGGTGACCGACTTCGGGATCGCGCGCTCGGGGACGAGCCAGATGACGGAGGCCGGCTCGATCATCGGCACCGCGCAGTACCTCTCCCCGGAGCAGGCGCGCGGCGCGACGGTCGATCAGACCTCCGACCTCTACTCCGTCGGGATCGTCCTCTACGAGATGCTCACCGGCGAGGTGCCGTTTTCGGGCGACACCCCGGTCGAGATCGCGATGAAGCACCTCTCGACCGTGCCGAGACCGCCGTCGGAGCTCCGCCCCGAGGTCTCGCACGACCTCGACTCGATCGTCCTCCGAGCCCTCGCGAAGGAGCCGGGCGAGCGGTACGCCTCGGCCGGAGAGATGGACGCCGACCTCGGCCGGGTCGGGCGCGGGCTCTCGGTCGCGCGCGAGACCGAGGACGCGGCGACGATGGTCCTCTCCGGCTCCGGCATCGCCGCCCCGACGATGGTGACGCGCCCCGCCGCGACGGCCCCGCGCCCGGCCGACTACCGCCGCCCTGCGTCGCAGCAGTACTACGAGTACGACGCGCCGATCCGGCGGCCGCGCTCCGTCTGGCCGTGGCTGCTCGCCCTCCTGCTGGTGCTCGCCGCCTCGGTCGCCGGCTTCTACGTGTACAAGCAGATCCAGAACCAGCTGAACGCGAACACACCGGTCGCGGTGCCGCTCCTGCTCAACCTGAAGAGCGACCTCGCTGTGCAGCAGCTCCACGACCGCGGCCTCCGCTCGCGCACGAAGCTCGAGCCGAGCGCCGACGTGCCGAAGGGCGAGGTCTTCGACCAAGACCCGTCGGCCGGCGACCGGATCGACAAGGGCAACGTCGTCACGATCACGGTCAGCTCGGGCAAGCCGAAGGCCGTCGTCCCGGACGTCCGGGGCAAGCCGATCGCCGAGGCGGTGTCCGCGATCGTGACGGCCAAGCTCGAGGCGAAGGTCAACTACATCAACTCCGACAAGGCGCAGGGCACCGTGACAGCGCAGTCGCCGGCCCCCGAGGACACCGTGCTCGAGGGGACGACAATCCACATCAACGTCTCGAAGGGCCCGAAGCCGATCGCCGTCCCGAATGAGATCGGCCAGCCCTACGCGAACGCGCTCTCCGCGCTCCAGGGCGCCGGCTTCGCCGTCGCACGCCTCGACGTCGAGTCCGACCTGCCGAAGGACAGCGTCGTCGCGATGGACCCGCACGAGAACACGTTGCAGCCGAGCGGCGCGACGATCACGGTCAGCGTCTCGAAGGGCCCCAAGATCTCTCCCGTCCCGGACGTGACCCAGAACGACCAGGCGACGGCGACCCAGATCCTGCGGAACTCCGGCTTCAAGGTCGTCGTGGGGACGGTCGAGATCACGGATCCCTCCCAGGAGGGCATCGTGCTCTACCAGGATCCCGCCGGCGGGACGAAGGCAAAGCAGGGGACGCCCGTGACGATCACCGTCGGCAAGGCGGCCGCCCCGGCGGCGACGACCACGTCGACGACGACGACGCTGCCGAACCCGCCGTGAGCCGCAGGATCCGCGTCGCGGTCGTGCTCGGGGGGCGCTCGAGCGAGCACGAGATCTCGCTCGCGTCGGCCCGCTCCGTGATCGCCGCGCTCGACCCGGACCGCTACGAGACGACGACGATCGAGATCGGTCGCGACGGCCGCTGGGAGCTCGGCACGGGCGCGGAGTCAGCGGCCGAGACGCTGCCCGTGCCCACGGGATCGGCGCCGGCCCAGCTCGGCGCGGTCGACGTCGTCTTCCCCGTCCTCCACGGCCCCTTCGGCGAGGACGGCACCGTCCAGGGCGTGCTCGAGCTCGCCGGCAAGCCCTACGTCGGCGCGGGCGTGCTCGCCTCGGCGCTCTGCATGGACAAGGACGTGTTCA
>DAISLG010000058.1:0-11254 GCA_036820565.1 Gaiellaceae bacterium
GAACCTGCGACCTCTCGCTCCGGAGGCGAGCGCTCTATCCCCTGAGCTACGGGCGCGGGACGGACTAGTCTAGCCGCGTGGACGTCACCGCCCGGATCGTCACGCTGCGGCTCGCCGAGACGTTCACGATCTCCCGCGGGTCCGAGGACGAGGCGGACGTCGTCCAGGTCGAGATCCGCTACGGCGACACGACCGGCTGCGGCGAGGCGGCGCCGATCGAGCGGTACGACGAGTCTGCGGCCTCCGCGCTCGCCTATGTCGAGGAGGCCGAGCTCGGCGACGACCCGTTCGCCCTCGACGAGATTCTCGGCCGCCTTCCCGCGCGCGAGTTCGCGGCGCGGGCCGCGATCGACGGCGCGCTCCACGACCTCCAGGGAAAGCTCACGGGCCTGCCCGTCTGGAAGCTGCTCGGCCTGCGGCGCGAGGGGCCGCCGACGTCCTGGACGATCTGGCTCGGCGACCCGGACGACATGGCGCGCCGCGCCGACCAGGTCGCGGGCCGCTTCCGGCGCCTGAAGCTGAAGCTCGGCGGCGGAGACGGCCTCGATGTCGAGCGCGTCCGCGCGGTGCGGGCGGTCAGCGACGTCCCGCTCCAGGTCGACGTGAACGAGGCCTGGTCGCTGGACGAGGCGCTGGAGTACCTGCCCCAGCTCGAGATCGAGTACTGCGAGCAGCCGCTCCCGGCGGGCGACCCCGGCGGCCCGGAGCTGAAGCGCCGCTCGCCGGTGCCGATCTTCGTCGACGAGGACTGCCACACGCTCACCGACGTCGCCGCCTGCGCCGAGCGCGGCCACGGGATCAACATCAAGCTCGCCAAGTCGGGGGGCATCCGCGAGGCCGTGCGGATGGCGCACGCGGCCCGCGCGCTCGGGCTCGGCGTGATGCTCGGCTGCATGGTCGAGTCGGGCCTGGGAATCGCCGCCGCTGCCCAGATCGCGAGCCTCTGCGACCACGTCGACCTCGACGGGAACCTGCTGCTCGCCCACGATCCCTGGCCGGGTGTCGAGTTCTCCTCGGGAATCCAACTGCCGGCCGACGCGCCGGGGCTCGGTGTCGGACAAGCGCTACCTGCTGCTGGCTGAGAGCCGCTCCGGCGACCCGCACTTCGGGAAGACGGCGCGCGGTGTCCTCCGCTATCGGGCCGACGACGTCGTCGCGATGCTCGACACGACCCGCGCCGGCGAGACCCACGACGGCGTCCCGGTCGTCGGCTCGGTCGCCGAGGCGCTCGCCTTCGAGCCGAGGACGGCGCTCGTCGGCGTCGCGACCCAGGGCGGCCGTTTCCCGCCCGCGTGGCGGGAGCTGCTGCGTGCGTGCGTCGAGAACGGCCTCGACGTCGAGAACGGGCTGCACGAGTTCCTCGCCGACGACGCGGAGCTCGTCGAGCTCGCCGGCCGCCACGGCGTCGAGCTGCGCGACCTGCGCCGGCCGCCCGCCGACCTCAACGTCCCGACCGGCGCGAACCTCGAGCACGGAGCCGAGGTCGTCCTCACGGTCGGATCCGATTGCGCGATCGGGAAGATGACCGTCGCGCTCGAGCTCGAGAAGGAGGCGCGCGCCCGCGGGCTGAAGGCGGAGTTCGTCCCGACCGGCCAGACGGGGATCGCGATCGCGGGGTGGGGGATCGCGGTCGACGCGGTCGTCTCGGATTTCATCGCCGGCGCGGCGGAGCGGCTCGTGCTCGAGGGTGCCGAACGCGGGGGAGAGCTCCTGCTCGTCGAGGGGCAGGGCTCCCTGCTCCACCCGGCCTACTCGGGGGTCACACTCGGCCTGATCCACGGCTCGGCCCCGCACGCCTACGTGCTCTGCCACATGGCGGGCGAGCGGTTCGTCGACGGGGACGAGCGCTTCCCGATCCCGCCGCTCTCCGAGCTCGTCGACCTGCACGAGCGGATGTCGTTGCTCGCCCGCCCGGCGAAGGTGATCGCGGTTGCGCTCAACACGCGCCTGCTCGGCGACGAGGAGGCCCGCGCCGCGATCGAGGCCGCCGAGGCGGAGACCGGCCTGCCCGCGGACGACCCGGTCCGCTTCGGCGCGAGGAAGATCGCGGACACACTCCCCGTCCGGGGGTCATGGGACAACTAGGTCCTGTCGATACGAAAGATGCGCCGAACGGCCCATGCGCTTGCATGAGCCGGGTGCGATTCTGACCCTGACCGGGTTCGATCCAGACAAGGGAGTGCAGTGAAAAAGGTTCTTGCGGCAATTGCCGTCCTCGTGGCGGCGCTCAGCTTCGGCGCGGCACGCGCGTCGGCCGGCGGGCTCATCGTCGGCGTCAACGACGACGCCGGCAAGTACGAGGAGGGCGCCGGCGCGTTCTGGAGCACGATGAAGGGCGTCGGGCTTCAGACGAACGCGATGACCGTCCTCTGGGACGAGACGCGCCCGACCACGATCATCGACGAGGGCTTCATCCGGAATTCGCTTCCCGCGGCGGCCGCGAACGGGATCTCCGTCGCGTTCGACGTCTACCCGATGCACTCGCGCGCATTCACGAGCGGCGATCCGAACGCGCCCGCCGCGTTCGCCGCGTACGTGCAAAAGCTCGCGCAGACGTTCCCGCAGGTGAAGCAGTACGTCCTCATGAACGAGTGCAACCAGCCCCGGTTCGTCAATCCGCAGTTCGACGCCTCGAAGGCGAACCAGTCGGGCGCGATCTGCGGCAACGCGCTCGCGCTCGCCTACGACGCGCTCAAGGCCGTCGACTCGTCGGACTTCGTCTGGGGCGTCGGGCTCTCGCCGCGCGGCAACGACAACGCCGACGCGGACTCGAACGTCTCGACCTCGCCGGTCAAGTTCCTCGGCTCCCTCGGCCAGTGGTACCGCTCGAGCGGCCGGACGAAGCCGATCATGGACGGGCTCGACTTCCACCCGTACCCGATCCCGCAGTCGATGCCGTTCGCAAACGGCTACGGCGAGCAGAACAACGCCTCGGTGACGAACCTGACGCGGATCTACCAGGCGTTCTACGACGGCTTCAAGGGCACCGGCCAGCCGACGATCGGGCCCGGCGGGCTCAAGGTGAGCCTGAACGAGGTCGGGATCCAGACGACCGTCGCGGGCCACGACGGCTACACGGGCGCCGAGAACGCCGACGGCGTGAACGACCAGACGGGCAGCGAAGCGTTCCAGGCCGACTGGTACTCGAAGATGCTCGCCTACGTCGCGTGCGACCCGAACGTCGCCGCCGTCAACTTCTTCCACCTCGTCGACGAGGCGGACCTCGCAGGGTGGCAGAGCGGCCTCTTCTACCGCGGCTACGTCCCGAGGGCCTCGGCCGCGGCGGTGCAGAAGGCGATCGCCTCCGGCCTCCCCTGCGTCGGTGGGGTACGGAACTGGACGCCCGGAGCGGTCGCGTCCGGACCGAAGGCCAAGCCGGGCCCGAAGGGGAAGCCTGCTCCGAAGGCCAAGCCGGGGCCGAAGGGGAAGCATGCTCCGAAGGCCAAGCCGAAGCCGAAGCAGAAGCCCAAGCCGGCGTCGAAGGGCAAAGGCAAGGGTAAGTAGCCTCGATTCGAAGAAGGGGCCCCGGCGACCGGGGCCTTTTCTTCGGTCCTTGACACGAACACCCGTTCGCGCTACCGTGGCGAACACATGTTCGTTCGCATCGCACTCATCGTCGGTCTCGCAGTCCTCATCTGGAGCACCGTCGCCCGTCCGTCCGACGCCACCGGGCCCAAGCGCGTCTACGTCGTCCAGGCGCACGACACGCTCTGGTCGATCGCCTCGGCGCGCTACAACGGCGACGTCCGCGACGCGATCTGGAGGATCCAGGACCGCAACCGGCTCGCCTCGACGACGCTGACGCCCGGCGAGAAGCTCGTTCTGCCCTAGGAGGGTTTGGCGGCGCGCGCCCTACAATCGCGCCCTTGGACCTCGACCTCGTCTTCCTGGGCACCTCCGGCTCCGCGCCGACCGCGAAACGGGCGCCGTCGGCCACCCTCGTTCGCCGCGGCGGCGAGCGGCTGCTGTTCGACTGCGCGGAGGGGACTCAGCGCCAGCTGCTCCGCTCGGCGATCGGCCTCGTCGAGCTCCAGGAGATCTTCCTCACGCACTTCCACGCGGACCACGTCCTCGGGCTCCCGGGGATGCTGAAGACGTTTGCCCTGCGCGGGCGCGAGGCGCCGCTGACGGTCTACGGGCCGCGCGGGCTCTCCGACCTGTTCGGCTCCCTCCGCCGGATCTTCGGCCACCTGACCTTCGACGTCCGGCTCGTCGAGGTGCGGGCGGGGGAGACACTCGCGCGCATCGGCTACCGGCTGCTCGTCTTCCCCGCCGAGCACGCGGGCGTCTCGGTCGGCTATGCGCTGGTCGAGGACGAGCGCCCGGGCCGTTTCGACGTCGCGGTCGCCGACACGCTCGGAGTTCCGAACGGACGCGAGCGTGGCGCCCTCCAGCGCGGCGAGCCGGTCACCCTCGCCGACGGGCGCACCGTCGGCCCGGAGCAGGTGCTGGGTCCGCCGCGGCCCGGCCGCACGGTCGTGCTCACCGGCGACACCGCGCCGTCCGCGTTCGTGCGCGAGATCGCGCGCGGCGCCGACGTGCTCGTCCACGAGGCCACCTTCGGCGACGAGGAGCGCGACCGCGCCCGGGAGACGCAGCACTCGACCGCGGTCGAGGCGGCGGAGGTCGCCCGCGACGCCGGGGTGGGCCTGCTGGCGCTGACGCACCTCTCGGCGCGCTACTTCGGCCCCGAGCTCGCGCGCGAGGCGCGGGCGGTCTTCCCGCAGACGGTCGTGCCGAGGGACTTCGATACGATCGAGGTCCCGTTCCAGGAGCGGGGCGGCGCGCACCTCGTCAAGGGCGGGGCGCTCCACCCGCGCGACGAGGAGGGACCCTCGAATGACTGAGCTCGTCCAGGCGGCCGTGGCCGGTGACGTGGCCGAAGCGGAGGAGATCGAGGCGATGACCGAGCCGGATGAGCTCGTTTCCTGACCCCGCGCTTCCGGGATGGACAGGCGACGAGCTGGTCGAGGCGGGCGACCTCCGCGGCCGGCGCGTGCTCGTGGTCGGGCCAGGCTCTGGCCGGCTCGCCGCCGCGCTCGCGGAACGCGCGACCGCTCGGGTGTGGGCGCTCGAGCCCGCGCCGGGACAGCCCGCGCCCCCCGGCGTGCGCGTGAAGGCCGGCGTGGCCGAGGCGATGCCGTTCCGGGACGGCTGGTTCGAGCGCGCCGTCCTCGAATCGGCTGATCACCTGTCCGACCGGCGCTGCGCGTTCGCCGAGTTCCGCCGCGTGCTGGCACCGGGCGGGCGGATCGCGATCGGGGCGGCCGCCGCCGGGCTGGACGACGAGCTTCGCGAGGCGGGCTTCGACGGGGAGCGCGGGCGCGCGTGGCTGGTCGCGATCGCGCGCTGAGCGCTACAGTTCCGGTGTGATGACGACGGTGACGCTCCGTGGCAGGGGAACGCGCGCAGGCAGCGCGTCCGTCCGGCCGGCACAACCTCCGCAGTAGGAAGCTCGCAGCGGAGCTCGTCCGCGGCGCCGGCATCGTGGCCGGCGACCTCGCCGTGGACGTCGGCGCGGGAACCGGGGCGATCACCCGCGAGCTCGACCGTGCCGGCGCGCGCGTGCTGGCGCTGGAGCTCGACCATCAGCTCGCCGGCGACCTGCGGCGCTCGTTCGCGGGAAGCGCCCGCGTCCGCGTCGTCGAGGGCGACGCGCTCCGGCACGCCTGGCCCGACGAGCCGTTCGCCGTGGTCGCGAACGTGCCCTTCGCCCGGACGACCGAGCTGCTGCGCGCACTGCTCGACCCGCGCGTCTCGCTCGAGCGGGCCGAGCTCGTCGTCGGTTGGGAGCTCGCGTGCAAGCGGACGAGCGTCTGGCCGAGCACGCTGCTCGGCGTGTACTGGGGCGCCTGGCACGAGCTGAGCCTCGTTCGCCGGATCGCGCCCGCCGCGTTCGCGCCGCCGCCCTCGGTCGCGGCCGCCGTCCTCCGCGCGGCGCGGCGCGGCGAGCCGCTCGTCGCGCGGGCCGAGCGCGCCGCGTATCTCGCGCTCCTGCGGGAGTCCTTCGAGAGTCGGGCGCCGCTGCGGCGGGTGCTGCCGGCGCGCGCCTTCCTGCGCTTCGCCGAGGAGCGCGGCCTCGACCGAGGCGCCCGGGCGTGGGACCTCGATGCGGCGCAGTGGGCCGCGCTCCATGCAGCCGTCCGGGCGAGCGGTTAAGGTCTCGCCGACACAACGCCTTTAACTCGGTCCAGTGAGGCCGGAAAGGAGTTCGATGCAACAGCATGCCCTCGCGGCCGGCCGGGTTCTGCTCGACGCTTCTGCGATCGACCGGACGCTCTCGCGGATCGCGCACGAGATCATCGAGCGCTCCGGCGATCTCGCCGACGTCGCCCTCGTCGGGATCCACTCGCGCGGGGTGCCGCTCGCCCAGCGCCTCCGCGCGCTGATCGAGGAGCGCTCGGGCGAGGAGCTCGCGCTCGGGCAGCTCGACATCACCTTCCACCGCGACGACGTCCACGTCCGCGACGGCCAGGCGCCCCGGCGCGCGCAGCCGGTCGTCCGCGCGACGAAGCTCGACTTCCCGCTCGAGGGGATGACCTGCATCCTCGTCGACGACGTCCTCTACACCGGCCGCACGATCCGCGCCGCGATCGACGCCCTGCTCGACTACGGGCGGCCCGAGCGCGTCCAGCTCGCCGTCCTCGCCGACCGCGGCCACCGCGAGTTGCCGATCCGGCCGGACTACGTCGGCAAGAACGTGCCCACCGCCCGCGGCGAGCGGATTCACGTGCAGCTCGTCGAGGTCGACGAGATCGACCAGGTGCTGCTCGTCTCACCGGAGGAGGGCGAATGAGCCTCCACGTGATCCCCGACGACCTGATGCCGCCGCGGCCGTCCGGCCGCCGCCACTTCATCTCGATCGCGGACGTCACTCGCGACGACGTCGAGCGGCTGCTCGCGACGGCGCGCAACTTCGAGCGGTCGCTCGAGCGCGAGATGAAGAAGCTGCCGACCCTGCGCGGCCGCCTCGTCGTCAACGTCTTCTACGAGTCGTCGACTCGGACGTCGTCCTCGTTCGAGCTCGCCGCCAAGCGGCTCTCCGCCGACACACTGACGATCAAGGCCGCCGGCTCGTCGGCCGACAAGGGCGAATCGCTGAAGGACACCGCGCTCACCCTCGGGGCATACGACCCGGACGTGATCGTCGTGCGCCACCCCCAGATCGGTGCGCCGAACCTCGTCGCCGACTCGACCGCCGCGCACGTCGTCAACGCCGGCGACGGCAAGCGCCAGCACCCGACCCAGGCGCTGCTCGATCTCTACACGATCGAGGCGGAGCTCGGCCGGATCGAGGGCGTCCACGTCGCGATCGTCGGCGACGTGCTCCACTCGCGCGTCGCGCGCTCGCTCGTCCAGGCGCTGACGCTGATGGGCGGGCACGTCACGCTCGTGGGCCCGCCGCCGCTGCTCCCGCGTGGGATCGAGGCGATGGGCTGCGCCGTCTCGCACGAGATCGCCGACATCGCGGCCGCGGATGTCGTCTACGTGCTGCGGATGCAGCATGAGCGGATGGCCGAGGGAGCGAACTACGTTCCGAGCCTGCGCGAATACAGCGCCCGCTGGGGCGTCACGCCTGATCGGCTCCGGCCGGGCCAGAAGGTGATGCACCCGGGCCCGATGAACCGCGGCGTCGAGATCGACCCGCGCGTCGCCGACGCCCGCGAGGCGCTGATCGTCGAGCAGGTGCGCGCCGGCCTCGTCACCCGCATGGCCGTGCTCTACGACCTGCTCACCGCCGGGCCGGTCGGCGTCAGGGAAGCCGCCGTCGAGGAGGTGGCGTGATGCTCCACGGCGCGGCCGGCACGGAGGATCTCGTCGTCCGCGGCGCGCGCGTGCTCGACCCGGTCGAAGGGATCGACGGGACGATGGACGTCCGCGTCGACGGCGGTGTGATCTCGCAGCTCGGCACCGGCCTCGACTGCAACGGCCACCGCGTGATCGACGGGACCGGGCTGCTGCTCGCGCCCGCCTTCGTCGACCCGCACGTCCACCTGCGCACGCCGGGCAGGGAGGACGAGGAGACGGTCCGCACGGGCACCGAGGCCGCGGCGGCGGGCGGCTACTGCGCGATCCTCGCGATGCCGAACACCGACCCCGTCGTCGATTCGGCCGCGGTGCTCGGCGCGCTCGTCGAGACGGCCCGCGCCGAGGCGCAGGTGCCCGTTGGCTTCCTCGCCGCCATCACGAAGGGCCAGGCCGGGGCGGAGCTGACCGAGATGGGCGAGCTCGCCGACGCGGGCGCCGCCGGCTTCTCCGACGACGGGCAGCCGGTCGCCGCGCCCGGTGTGATGCGCCGCGCGCTCCAGTACCACCGGATCACCGGCCGCCGGATCGCCGTCCACTGCGAGGAGCCGACCCTCACGCGCGGGGGCCAGATGCACGAGGGCGCCGTCTCCGCCGAGCTCGGCTTCGCGGGCTGGCCGTCGGTCGGCGAGAGCCTGATGGTCGAGCGGGACATCTCGCTCGCCGCCTTCGAGGGGCAGCCGGTGCACCTCCTCCACCTCTCGGCGCTCGAGTCGGTCACCGCGTTGCGGCACGCTCACGCGGCCGGGATCGAGGCGACCGGCGAGGTGACGCCGCACCATCTCTGCCTGACCGACGAGGCTGTCCGCTCGCTCGACCCGAACATGAAGATGAACCCGCCGCTCCGCTCCGAGGACGACCGCATGGCGCTGCTCGACGCGCTCCGCGACGGCACGATCGCCGCGATCGCGACCGACCACGCGCCGCACGCGCGGCACGAGAAGGACGCGCCGTTCGAGGCGGCGCCCTTCGGCGTCACCGGGCTCGAGACGGCGTTCTCCGTGCTCTACACGCGGCTCGTCGAGCCGGGCCTGCTGACGCTCGAGACGCTGCTCGAGCGGATGTCCGCCGGGCCCGCGCGGATCTACGGCCTCGACGTCCCGCGGATCGCCGTCGGCGCGCGCGCGAACCTCGTCCTGATCGACACCGCCGGTAGCTGGCGGGTGCGCGAGGACGGCTTCCGCTCCCGCTCCGTCAACTCCTGGCTGCTCGGCGAGCGGCTGCGGGGCCGGGTCGTGACGACCGTGGCGTGCGGCCGGGTAGCGTTCTCGTGATGAACGGTTTCCTCGCCCTGGCGGACGGCACGATCTTCCGCGGCGAGTCCGTCGCCGCCGAGGGCTTCGCCTTCGGCGAGGCCGTCTTCACGACCGCGATGAGCGGCTACCAGGAGGTGGCCACCGACCCGAGCTACGCCGAGCAGATCGTCTGCTTCACGGCGCCGATGGTCGGCAACTACGGCGTCGACCCGAGCCGCTGCGAGTCGTCGAAGCCGCATGCGCGGGCCGTGATCATGCGCGAGGCGCGCGGCCCCGCCTGGACCGACTGGCTGCACGAGCGCGGCGTCGTCGCGCTCTCCGGGATCGACACGCGCTCGCTCGTCCTCCACCTGCGCGAGGCCGGAGCGATGGGCGCGATGGCGGTGAGCGGCGACACCGCGACCGACGAGGCGGTCGCGACGGTGCGGGCACAGCCCGAGATGGCCGGCCGGTCGCTCGTTGCGGGCGTCTCGACCCGCGAGCGGTACGAGCACACGACCGAGGGCGACGTGCGCGTCGCGGTCGTCGACTACGGCTGCAAGACGTCGATCCTGAGACGGCTCGCGCACGCCGGCGCGAAGGTGACCGTCTTCCCGCACGACGTCGACGCCGACACGCTCGCGTGCTTCGACGGCGTCCTGCTCTCGAACGGGCCCGGCGACCCGGAGCCGCTCGTCACCGAGACCGCCGCCGTCCGCGACCTGCTCGGCCGCACGCCCGTCCTCGGGATCTGCCTCGGTCACCAGATCCTCGGCCTGGCGACAGGGCACGAGACGTTCAAGCTCCCGTTCGGCCACCGCGGCGCCAACCACCCGGTGCTCGAGCGGAAGACCGGGAAAGTGCTCGTCACCTCGCAGAACCACGGCTTCGCGGTCGCCGCGTCCGACGGCAAGGACGTCACGCACGCCTCCCTCTACGACGGCACGGTCGAGGCGTTCGGCTTCCCCGACCTTCGCGCGAGGTCGGCGCAGTTCCACCCGGAGGCCGGCCCTGGGCCCCACGACGGCTGGCCGCTGATCGACTCGTGGGTGGAGGAGCTCCGTGCCGCGTAGGAACGACATCCACTCGATCTGCCTGATCGGCTCCGGCCCGATCGTGATCGGCCAGGCGGCCGAGTTCGACTACGCCGGCTGCCAGGCGCTGAAGGTGCTGCGGGAGGACGGCTTCAAGACGATCGTCGTCAACTCGAACCCGGCGACGATCATGACCGACCCGGGCTTCGCCGACCGCACCTACCTCGAGCCGCTCGACTTCGAGGGCGTCGCCGACGTGCTCGGCCGCGAGCGCCCCGACGCGCTGCTGCCGACGCTCGGCGGCCAGACCGCGCTGAACCTCGCGCTCGAGCTCGCCGACGACGGCATCCTCGAGAGCCTGGGCGTCGAGCTGATCGGCGCCGGGATCGACGCGATCCGCCGCGCCGAGGACCGCGAGCTCTTCCGCGACTGCGTCGAGAGCGTCGGCCTGACGACGCCGACCTCCCGGATCGTCACCTCGCCCGACGACCTGCGCGGGATCGCGCTTCCCGCCGTCGTCCGCCCGGCGTTCACGCTCGGCGGCCACGGCGGCGGCTTCGCCGACACGCCCGCCGACCTCCGCCGCCAGGTCGAGATCGGCCTGCGCGAGAGCCCGATCACCCAGGTACTCGTCGAGGAGTCGGTGCGCGGCTGGGACGAGTTCGAGCTCGAGGTGATGCGCGACCGCGTCGACAACGTCGTGATCGTCTGCTCGATCGAGAATCTCGACCCGATGGGCGTCCACACGGGCGACTCCGTCACGGTCGCGCCGCAGATGACCCTCTCCGACGAGGCCTACCAGGAGCTGCGCGACGCGGCTGCCGCGATCATCCGCGCGGTCGGCGTCGAGACGGGCGGCTCGAACATCCAGTTCGCGCGGAACCGCGAGACCGGCGACCTGCGTGTGATCGAGATGAACCCGCGCGTCTCCCGGTCGTCCGCGCTCGCCTCGAAGGCGACCGGCTACCCGATCGCCAAGGTCGCGGCCAAGCTCGCCGTCGGCTACACGCTCGACGAGATCCCGAACGACCTGACGGGCACGACGCCCGCGAGCTTCGAGCCGACCCTCGACTACGTCGTCGTCAAGTTCCCGCGCTTCGCCTTCGAGAAGTTCCCGGGCGCCGACACGACCCTCGGCACGCAGATGAAGTCGGTCGGCGAGGCGATGGGGATCGGGCG